>JAGXSQ010000080.1 GCA_018333395.1 Dethiobacter sp. | reverse complement strand
ACCTAATAAAAGGTATTTTTCCGCCATAGTATTCTTTGTTCGAAGTGACAGGTGTCCCACCGCTGTAGGAATCACATGTGTTTCGTATAGTGTTTGACTGCCACTCACTACTATCCCTAAACTCTGGGAATCTCCATTCAGGAACCGTTTTACCCTCGGCAGGGAATAGCTTTTGCATCAAGCCTTTTTTGTGTGCTCTAAGAGTCGACAGCTTTTTATCCTCGGCGGTAATAAGGCCATCAAGGGAAGTTAAGCAATCCGCAATTTTTTGTTGTTCTTTGTCAGAAGAAGAAGGCAGGGGCATTTCCATAAATTTATCTACAGATATACTTATCCTGTCATGCCTTGCTCCAGTATTAGAGACAGTTTTCAAATAACCATTCCATAAGTTGGTTTTGAAATATTGCTCGTAAAAATCATTCTGAGAATTATTAAATCTAAAAATCGTATACAGTGGAGACATAATGCCTCTTCCAATGTTGTTTTTGGAAATAGGCCCTACAGGAGCAGAAGATGAAATGCGGGGATTATAAACAAAGTCCCCTTCATCAATTACTAAATAATTATCAATATTACTTTGTGTTACAATTTCTCTTTCAAAGTAATCACTTTGATCTACAACTCCATCAACAGCAGAATTTGTCAGCACTCGAGTTACTAAACCGTTTTTATTTCTAATCGTTACTTTAACTGCAAGAGAGTTAAGAGTGTTCATTTTCCATGCTCCTATTAAGTGAAACTCAGGGAATCTCAACCTTGGTAACAATGTTATTTTTTCTTTCTTACTCATACGCCTTTAACCCCACAATCTCACGTCCACCAGCTAATTTCTTCAGTAGTGGAATTAAATCCTCCATCAACTCCAACTCTTTCTTGGTTCTATCTCGCCAGCCAAGGTCGAGTGGCTCTAGTAGATCACTTAGTTTTTCGCCATCAAAAATCATTCTTTCCATTATTGCATCAACAAAGGATTGTAAGGATAGAGCTTCAATTCCATGCTTATCAGAAATTGCAACCAGCTCCTTAGCTGATTTTTCTGCTTTGAATTTTTGATAACCGGCTCTTATCTCTTTTTCGTCTAAGCCCTTGCCACCCTCAAAAGTTTTAATGTACTTATCCAGTTCGTCGATATATTCCTCAATATCTTTTCTTTCTTCCATCAAGTTTGAAGTAGAAGCAATGAGGTCGACCAATTCTTTTTTGGTCATTTTCTCTTTCTTGGTCACATCAGGCTGTGTGTACTGAGAAATCAGTGACATGATATAATCGTAGTCAATGATGGCAGAGGAAAACAGAACAAACTCAAAATCGAGCTGTTCCACCTCAGGTGCTTTATTCTCAATGTCCTTGCCTTGCTGCGCCTTTAGCCTTTGTGCTGTTTCGATATATGCTCCTCGAAAGGCACGCAGAGTGTCCTCCGGCAACAATTCTGCAATGGCTGCGGCCTGTTCCTCTTTGATATCGGTGTATTGGTCAAGTTGTGTCTTAAGACGCTGCACCTCTTTGAATTTATCAATAAACTCCGCACGTGCTGTGTCACCCTTGAGGTTACTCACTTCCTCCGGCTTGCACGCAAGTCCCTGTGATTCCATGAATTTTTCAAGCTCTGCCACAGCTTTATCCAGCTTCTTAACCACAACAGGAGCGGGATCAACAAGCCAAATTTCTTTTACCTTCTCATAGTTTTCTTTGCCCGAAAACAACTTAATAGCAGCATTAACCTCGTTTTCATGCTCTTTAAAGTCAATAATATTGCCATATGGCTTTGTGGGGTTCAAAACACGATTTGTTCTTGAAAAAGCCTGAATCAAACCATGCTGCTTGAGGTTTTTATCAACATACAGAGTGTTTAAATACTTAGTATCGAAGCCTGTTAACAGCATATCAACAACAATGATGATATCTATCTTGTTTTCGTGGGGATAATCCGCATTGGTGTATTGCTGGTCTTTAATACGTTTCTGCACATCTTGATAATATAAGTCAAATTCATTTATGCTATGACTTGTGCCAAATTTATCGTTGTAATCTTTTATAATTCTTTTAAGAGCCTCTTTTTTCTTATCGGGTTCCTGCTCATTATCCGCTTTTTCCTGCGCAAGGTCTTCTTGGAGCTGTTTTACATCCTTATTGCCTTCAGCAGGCGGAGAGAAAACGCAAGCAATGTTAAGAGAAATAAAGTCCTGTTCATTATTTTTACGCTCTTCTTGTAGTTGTTTAAACAATTCAAAATATTCGATTGCCTCGTTAATACGTGCTGTAGCAAAAACAGCGTTATAACGCCTGTTATAAGTTGCCGCATCATGCTTTGAAAGAATTGCTTCGGCAATCGCCTTTTTGCTTATTGTCAAGTCTGATTTTGCAGCTATTTGAGCGTTATCCGGTTTAAAATAATCAATATGAAAACGCAACACATTACCATCATCAATGGCATTGGTTATGGTATAAGCATGAAGTTCTTGCTGAAAAACATCTTTGGTTGTTCTATAGGAACCTATAGTGCCATCTATTTGCTTATAGGTTGAGTTTTCCTCAAAAATCGGCGTTCCAGTAAAACCAAAAAGCTGTGCCTTTGGGAAAAAGGTCTTTATTGCATCGTGGTTATCACCAAACTGAGAGCGATGACATTCGTCAAAAATAATCGCCATACGCTTATCTTGAAGCTTTTCCAATCTTTCTTTAAAGGTGAGTTCGCCTCTTCTCTTTTTCTCTTGGTTACGCTTGCTGTCTTCATCAAGGGCAAGTCCAAGCTTTTGAATGGTGGTAACAATCACTTTGTCTTTATAATCATCAGAGGTAAGACGTCTAACCAAGTTTTCAGTGTTTGTGTTCTCCTCAACGCAACCCTCTTGGAATTTGTTAAACTCTAAGCGAGTTTGCCTATCAAGATCTTTTCTGTCCACGACAAATAAGCATTTTTCAATTTCGGGATTGTCCTTTAAAAGTGTTGACGCCTTAAAAGATGTAAGTGTTTTTCCGCTTCCTGTAGTGTGCCAAATGTATCCATTACCACGATTTTCTTCAATGCAGTCCATAATCGCTCTAACTGCATAAATCTGATAAGAACGCATAATCATCAATTTTTGTTCGCTTACTACAAGAACCATGTATCGGCTAATTAGTTGCCCAAGAGTGCATTTCGGTAAAAAACGGGCAACAAAGTCATACAGGTTGGTTATCTTTTTATTGTCTTCATCTGCAAATTCATAAATAGGCAGAAATCTTTCATCTGCGTTAAAGCAAAAATGCTCTTTATGATTGTTTGCAAAATAGTAGGTTTTTGTTTCGTTGCTTACAATAAAAAGTTGCATAAAGCAAAGCAAGGAGTTTGCATAGCCGTTGCCGGGGTCGTTTTTGTAATCCACTATTTGCTCCATTGCTTTTTTGGGAGTGATTTGCAAGGTTTTCAGCTCAATTTGAACAACAGGAACACCATTGATAAGGATGATAACATCATAGCGGTGGTTGCTGTTATCCGTGTTTATACGCAACTGATTGATGACTTCAAACTCGTTTTTACACCAGTCTTTGATATTTACGAGAGTGTATTGCAGAGGGGTGTCATCATCACGCTTAAAGGTGCTGATTTCTCGTAGTGTTTTAGCGGCAGCAAATACATCTGCGGTGACAATACTATCACGCAGACGTGCAAATTCAGAATCACTTAGTTTCATACGATTTAGCCTTTCAAAATGATTTCTAAAATTAGCTTCCAGCGAAGCTTTATCTCGAATGTCTTCTCGATATGTGTATTTCAAGTCTTTCAGCTTTTGAATCAAGCCCAACTCGATTTCCTTTTCAGATTTCATGGCAAAAACTCCTTATATTGTAGAATTGTATTTTCTCAAACGGAATGCTACTTATTTCGCTTTCAAAAGCAATGCGATTAATTCAGGCTTTATATTGTTGTTTTTACATAATTCGATTAGGGCGTGTCGGGCAATTTGATTTGGCTTTGTGTGATTGTTCTCCCATCGGTTGACAGAAGTAAACCCAACATGAAGTTCTCGAGCGAGTCCTTCTTGAGATAAGCTCAACTCTAAACGGACTTTTTTAATTACTTCGCTAAGCTCCATTCAACATTACCTCGCCATTCTATAGCTAACCACTTTATATTATATCACAAGCTATAGCGTTTTGTAGAATTGCACATTATAACTACAGCAAAAATATGAACATAATCCCTGAATAAGGAAAATCAGAAGATTTTTTAAAATACACCATTGCAGTGTAGATATTAGATAAGATTTTAAAAAAAGAAATGCATCCCGGATTCAAAAAGACATGTAATATAATTTTTCCGGGATTCTCCTGCGCTTTAATAAAAATGTTGAACACGACAAAACCAACCAGTCCTTTACGGATATGGCTCGTTCTTTCTAGCATTCTACATTTCAACCACTGCTCAGAATATTATCTATCATTACCTTTTCCAGATAGTCGTTATTTATGGCCGCTCTGTACCCCTTGGCATTATAGGAATACGGCCTGATGCCATTCAACTTATCCATTTATGTATCAATTTTCAGAATGTTCAGCGCCATCTTTCTCAGCAGTGTTGCGTTCTCCGGTTCATTCTCCTTCCGGATAGGGTACACTTTTTAGAGAGGCTTTCTTTTTGTTTTCCATTATTTTGCTTCATGATTTTGCCCTGACATTATAACAGTAAATACGCCTTAAGCAAAAAGCTTAAGGCGTATTTACTGTTCGTATTCAGATTGCTGTGACCCTCGGTTCACAAGTTGTCTTTATGACTACTCGTATTTCAGCCGGTTGAGTTTATTTTTGTGTAGAGATCATGCCGCCTGCGACACCAGCGGAAGGATGAAAATGTTCTTTAACCTACCCTCACCCTAACCCTCTCCC
>JAGXSQ010000079.1 GCA_018333395.1 Dethiobacter sp. | reverse complement strand
CTCAAGTGGTTGTAGACCGTTTGCCGGCTGACGCCAAAACGTTCTGATACGTGGCTTACCGGTTCCCCTTCGTTGACGTGATATCTAATCACCAGACTCAACTCCTGTGGTATCACCGCCTGAGGCCTCCTTTGACAGGTGTTCGTAGCTTTTTTAGCCTACTAAGGAGGCCTCCTCCCTTGCTAAGCTCGCTAACCGCTATCCATGTGCCGACAGTCTCAAAGTGTCAACTTCTTGCCGTCGTTTCTGTCCATTTTAAAACCGGCGGTGACAGCTGTTCAGAACGCGCTCCGTTATCACTGGAGCAACGGTATCACGGAGGGCAACGTCAACCGCCTGAAGATGATCAAACGCACCATGTTTGGCCGGGCCAACTTTGATTTGCTCAGAGCTAAAGTACTGTACAGGACATGATCTCTGCATCACCAAAAGTGCGGGTGAACCTGAATAACACCCCTATGGTGACGTGTGAAAAGGGACCCACCCAAGGCTTCGCCCAACCATTGCGCTTCTCCATGTCTCGTTGATAAGCGAGGAACGACGGGCTTTGGATGAAAAAGACCGAGAAGGCAGCGAGCCCCGCGTCGCTCAGCGTATGGCGGGTCTTGTTTGCCTGCCGGCTGTCGAACTGGGTGTCAAAGACGCTGGCTAAGGCGTCCGTCAGGGCGTTGAAGCCAAGAGGGTTGCTCATGCCCTCTTTCTACAACGCTTGCGCCTCGCCAAGCGGATGCTGCCCTACTCAGAAAACGTTCACTTCGAATTACCTCGTTTGCTACCTCTACAACAGCCCGGAATGGATGAGATTGTGTGCAGCGATTTTCAGATTCACGCGGGCTTGCAACGACCAGAAGGTTTTCACCTGGGCGGCATGGAGCGTCAACGAGCGCACTAACACGCTGAAGCTACTCTCGATCCGCTTGCGGATGCGGCTCAGGGCCTTGTTCCAGCTCCCCTTGGCTTTCATGTTCTTCCTCTTGGGTGTGATGATGCCGGGATGGCCGATGTACCCCTTGTCTCCAACAATGAGCTGGCTCTCAAGCCCGGCGGTCAGACTGGTTGCCACACTGACTTCGGCTATGTTGGCGGGCGCAAAGCTCCAGCGCTCGAACAGTCCTCGATGATTGACCAGCGCGTGCAGTTTGAAGCCATAGACCATGCCCCTGGTCGAGAACCCCTTGGTAGCCTCGGGACACCTTGCCCACTGAGCGCGCTTCCCCTTGGCCACCGGCAACCCTTTGGCATCAATGAGCCTGGCTTCTTCGGGCAGGCTCTTGGCAAGGCCGATAGCCAGCTCAGCCCAAAGCACTCTAGCATTGCGTGACGATGCGGTGGTAGCGGCTGTACGCGGGCAGCTTCGGAAAAAGTGCCCGGTGATTCTGCCGGACTTGCCAGTACCAGATCGATTCATAGGGTTGGGCCAGCAGTTCACCGACCAGCGCGATGGTCAAAAGCTCGCTGTAACTGGCAACCTGGCGAGGTTGCTGCGGCAGTTTGAAACGCGGCTCGTTAGCCTTAAGCCACTCGTCGATGAACACAAACACATGCAAGAACAGGTCTTCAAGCGTATAGTGATAGCGGGGATGGTTCTTCATAGTTAGAGTTACCATCCCTCTTTTTCATCTTCAGGTCAAGTAGCAAACGACGTAATTGCTGTCGAATACTGCACGGTATTGACAGACCTGAAGAACCGTGCTAACTTTATAGCTGGTACGTAACGACGTAACAACGTAATAGCGTACCGGGAGCCAGGGCCTGGTGATCTCAAGCCGAATGAAGGAGGATTTCCATGGGCAAAGTACTAGCAATCGGTTTAGCGGTATGTTTGGTGCTGGCAGTCACAATAGCTTCTGCTATGAGTGGTCCCAGCGCGGTGTATGCTGCCAGTATCCCTGAGCAGACGACCAGTGCTGATGTAAGGCCCGAATTTGTTCCAGTAGTAGTAGCAGCTGCGAAAGTTGCTGGCGCTGCCTTTACTGCTGGCTTTTTCGGGCATCTGGGGATCAGAGCTGCGCAAGCCATTATTGGCAGTAGTCCTCAACCAACCCACGCGCCCCTTCCCGCTGCCGTCCTAGATTAACGTCGGACTCGAGCCCGTCAACCGGCGTAGGTGGCAGTCGACCTCGCCTGCGCCGGTTATACATTGGCAAATCAGGTTATCGCGTGTGATAGCCCAGACAGATTGACATCAAGCATGGGAGAGTGGAAGAGAGGTTAAGATGAAGCTCATCACAGGCAGGATCAGCAGATTCTTTCGCTATTCCTTCTACGTAGTTGCTGTCACTGCATTTACGGCGTATTTTGCACTGACCATTCTATTTGTGCTGCCCCCCAATCCACTTAAGACACTTACCAGTGTAGATCGTGATATTATAGGCAAATTCTTTCATCAGGACTGGGGTCTGTTCTCCCCTGACCCTATTCAGATGGATATATCCGTTCACTTTCAATGCCTGGGGAGTGAGACGAGCACCCCTATGTTAGATGCCACTACCGGGCTGTGGGAAGGTCGTAAGAGAAATCCCTTCGCTCATTACGACCGCGTGGGACGCGTTGTCACCAACAATGCCCACTCCTTTCTTATGCCAGCTAGACATGAGCTGCCTTTACTGAATTTCTGTCAAGAGCACAGCGATCATCAAATCTGCACTATACTGGAACACCAGCTGGAACTTAGACGCGAAGCCGTAGTAATGGGGCTCACCCGTCTAGCCTCGACCTTCTGTGCCGATATGCGCGGTCGCTTTGGCACCTCCTTCGATGAGGCCAGAATCTGGATTGCTACGGCTGATGTGCCTAGATGGTCACAGCGCTACGATGGTATCAAAAAGCCAGCCTTCACAGATGTCGCTACGGTAGAACTCGTCGATCTGCCTGCACATGGGGTGTGGAGGTAATCATGGCTGCTCATGTGTCCAATTTGAAGCGTTGCTTTGAAACTACGCCCCTTAATCTGATTGGAGCGCGCATCCTTCAAGTAGGTGCCGGAAGCGTCATTCTCTACCGAATTCTCACTGAGTTGCATTTCGCCCAGTTTCTTTACGGACCTTACGGTGCTTCGATCGGCTCGAGTACAACTTTCTTTGGGCCGTATATTGGCGCCGTTCTCGATGCAATCTTTTATAGCAGTACTGGCATCTATCTACTGCTTGCCCTCTGGGGTTTGGGCGCGATTGGTTTGATCGCGGGGCGCTACCCTCGTTTGAGTGCCCTGTTGGCACTTTTCGGTTACCTGTTGATTGAGTCCCGCGCTAACATCGGTGACGGTGGTGACAATGTGCTGCGCTTGGTGCTGCTGTACATGGTGTTTCTTCATCCTAAGCTGGCCACACCCCAGCAGATTAAGCCTGGATCTAGTGTCTTTCTGCATAATCTTGCGGTGGTTGCTGTCTATCTTCAGCTCATGATCCTTTACTTTATAGCTGGAACAGCTAAGCTTCAGGGTGAGGTATGGATAAACGGTACTGCCCTTTACTACGTTATGCATACTGACTGGTTTGGCCCTGGACAGCCGTGGCTCCGAGACCTCTTCAAAAATCCCTGGATAGTCACGCTGGGAACCTATTGCGCCGTTCTTTATCAGATCGGTTTCCCTTTTATGATTTTTAGTCGCTGGCAACTATTGTGGATCGCCATCGGCATCGCCTTTCACCTCGGCATTGCTGCTACGATGGGTCTTATCACCTTCTCTACCATCCTTATCGCTATGATCCTGTTTACTATCCGTGACACTCAGTGGATCGCGGTTCGCGACCACCTGAGGCGCTATATTCCCAGGCTCACAGTCTACATTGACGGCTACTGCAGCTACTGCCGTGCTACCGGGCGCTGGCTCGAGTTCTTAGACCTGTTTGGCTCCCTGAAGGTCGAGTCCTTTCGCCATACTGAAAATTATAAGCGCTTCGGTATCAGCCCCAAAGAACTCGAAGAGGAGATGCACGTGGTCACTTTTCGGCATGACGAGATGCGGGTCTACCGAGGGTTTGCTGCAGTGCAGGTTATAGTGCGCGCCGTCCCGTTCCTGTGGGGGTTATGGCCGCTGGCCTGGGCGCTTCGCCAGGCGGGGTTGGGAGACCCGGCCTACCGCTGGTTGGCAGCAAGGCGGCTATTGGCTCCAGATAGTCAGCACTGTCAGAGCGGTAGCTGTGCCATTGTCAATGCTGACGCTAGAGGTGGGCCTGAGCGAGAATTTCAGCCCCCATCTGTATCGTCATCGTCGAAAGACTAAAGTGAGGATCTCGCTATGGCAGGTAAGAAAACGACCGATATAAAAACTAGGCGTTGTGATTTTATGCCAATCTGGCTCCCTTACTTGGGAGTTCTGGGAATTCTGGGATTTCTGGAGTTCGTTTACCGCCCGCTGGTCCTTTTCCACCTATTTTTCCTACTTTTCTTGTTTTTTCTAGTCTCCCCCGTTCAGGAATTGTTCAGCAGCTTTAGGTGCAGGCGGTGCACTAGTGTAGGTGATACGGACGCTCCCGATAAAAGGGGGAGTGACACGGTGGCCTTTTACCTTTTGGCAATACTGGCTACAACCCTGAACCCCTTTAGTTTAGTGCAGTCGCTGGCACAGCTGGGTGGCCAGCTTATCGCGTATTTGCGCCTGCGCGGTAACTTGCCGATGCCAGAGAGCTACCAGCAGCAGACCTACCTGACGCTGCCCGTTACCGGGAAATGGCTGGTAGCCAATGGCGGGGTAACCCCAGAAAAGTCACACTCGTGGGAGATTCTCACCCAGCGCTATGCCCATGACCTGGTGATAACTGATGCCGAAGGGCGAACGCACCGTGGGGAAGGGAAGCGGCTTGAGGACTATTACGCCTTTGGCCAGCCGATCGTGGCGCCTGCCGCCGGTGAGGTTGTTCAGGTTCGCAATGGCATTCGCGACTACCCGCATCCGGGTGGCGGACGCATAGACTGGCTCACGCGCGACTTTCGCGGTAACTATGTGGTCATGCGCCACGCTGAAGGTGAATATAGCTTTCTAGCACACCTAAGGCGTGATAGTTTGCAGGTTAAGGTGGGTGACTGGGTTGAGCGCGGGCAGGTTATTGGTTTGTGTGGGAACTCTGGGCACTCGACCGAGCCGCACCTGCACTATCATGTGCAGGACCATCCCAACTTTTATCGGGCTGTGGGGCTGCCGGTAAAATTTACAGATGTCGCAAGTGAGCAACTGCCTGCTCAGGAACGCTATCTCAGCGCAGGTGAACAGGTCTATCACGACCTAAGATACAAAGCTGATGAGTCGCGGGCCGAGATGGGGGTGCTATGATGCCGACGCCTGCTAGATAGTGTCGTGTATGGCGTAGTTCACAATCGGCGCGTTAGCGCCATCCTCGTCAAAGACTACCGCCTGCCGTGTTACAGTTGAAAGGGAGCCTGTGAACGACATCTTTACCACGATTACCTCAGCGCTTGAAGAGCTGCGCCGCCTAGAGGCGCAGCTTATGAGTTTAAGTGCCAACCTGTCACTTGATCAGGCCGCACAGTTGCAGGGTCAAGATGCACCATTCTGGGCGCTCAACATCTTGCGTGAGCGCACGCAAGATACGATGGGGAGCATTTTATTTACTGGTATCAGTGCCCTGCCACCTGGTCAGCGGATCGAATGGCAGCGTGAGCATAACCTGACAGACCTGATCAAGGTTGATTGGCAGAAGTTTGCCAGCGCCCTGTCTGCCATGGGGCATCCGGTGCGTCTGAGCATCTTGCAGGCCATGTTACAGGGCAAGCACACCACTACGGAGCTGCAGCAACTGCCCGATATGGGTACTAGCGGTCAACTCTATCATCACCTGCGTGAGCTGCAAATGGCAGGCTGGGTGCGCCAGGCTGGGCGCAATCACTATGTGATCCAGGAGACTCACCTCATTCCACTGCTTACGGTGCTGACAGCGGTCGTCGATGTTGTAGGGCTGGCCGGGTGAGCGGTATACAATAGACGTCAACATGATCCGGGTGGCAATTCTGACGGTCAGCGATAAGGGGGCGCGCGGTGAGCGGGTAGACACCTCGGTGGCCGAGGTGCGGCAGCTCTTGCAGCAAGGCCCCTTTGCCGAAGTGGATTACCAGGTCGTACCCGATGAGCAGGCCCTGATCCGGGCCAAGCTGCGCATTTGGGCAGATGGTGAAGGGGTGGACCTAATTCTGACGACTGGTGGCACCGGCCTGGCTCTGCGCGACCGGACGCCGGAGGCTACCCGTGAGGTTATCGAGCGTGAGGTACCCGGGTTAGCCGAGCGGATGCGCTACGTTGGGATGCAGCACAACCCCTTGGCGGCGCTATCGCGCGCAGTCTGCGGGGTGCGTCGACAGACCTTGATCGTTAACCTGCCGGGGAGTCCCAAAGGGGCGCGGGAGTCGCTCGAAGCCATTCTCGGCATCCTGCCCCACGCGGTAGATACCATTACCGGTGGGCGCAGCGCGCCGGAGGCTTGGCATCAGTAGGCGCTTGGCATAAAGTTCTACACTAGAGCTATGGAAATCGTTGCGGCTATTGTCTTTATCCTCTTTTACATCATCGGTCTGGTTGGGCTGATCGTGCCGGTGCTGCCGGGCGTCCCGCTGATTGCCGTGGGTGCGGTGCTAGCCGCCTGGCTGACCGGCTTTGAGCGCCTGACGGCCATCGAGCTGGCCTGGGTCATCGGTCTGGCCGTACTGGCGCAGGTTATCGACTACGTGGCTGGGATTGTCGGCGCGTCGAGGTTTGGCGCTAGCCGCGCCGGTTTGTGGGGAAGTGTGATCGGTGGTCTGCTGGGGGTGGTCTTTTTCCCGCCCTGGGGCTTTCTGACCGGGGCACTGGTGGGCGCTGTAATAGCCGAGATCGTAGTGGGCCGGGAGCTGGTGGCCGCGGTGCGCTCAGGCGTGGGGGCGCTGGTCGGCACGTTGGGTGGGTTGGTAGCTAGGCTGTTTATCGTGATCGCTATGGGGCTGGTGGTCTTTCCTAGGCTGTTCTAGACCTTGTCTTGACACACTAAGAGCGACCTTAACGGTGTGATAGAGTCAGGACTAAGGGCTCAGCAAGAGCCTAGGGAGGTCGGTATGTATCGTGGTAGAGAAGGTCAGTGGGCGTTTGTGCTCCACCGCCTGTCAGGGCTGGCTGTCGCTTTTTATCTTTACATCCATGTGGCCAATATCAGCTTGGCGATGTTTGGACCTGAAGTCGCCGGGCCGATACTGGACTTTTTCCACCAGGGTGCCTTCCGCATCGGCCTGGTGCTGGTTATGGCCGGAGTGGTCTATCATGCCTTAAACGGCCTGCGCATCATTATCATGGACTTCACCGACTGGGGGGTGAAGTACCAGCGACTGCTGTGGTATGGCGTGTTGGCGCTGACTGCGGCTATCGGTGCCCCAGTGCTGTACATAGTTGTCCCACAAATCATTCAGGATCTCAGCTAATGGCGCTCCCTCGTCCCAAAACTCTGCGACAGGCCCGCGCTGCCTATAGCGCCAACAGCGAGCTAGCCTGGTGGGTGTTCATGCGGGTATCCGGCCTAGTGCTGGTGTTTCTGACCTTCGGACACCTGTTTATGACCAACATTCAGGTCAACGCGGGCGAGATCGACTGGCGGTTTGTAGCCTCGCGTCTCGATACTCCCTGGATCAAGGTCTATAACACCTTCTTGCTGGTGCTAGCCATGCTGCATGCGGCTAATGGGGTGCGCTACAGCATCGACGATTACCTCGGCAAGTCATCTTGGCGGTTTGCCGTCAAGGTGATCTTCTATAGCATGACAGTGGCCGTCATGCTGTTTGGACTCATCTCCTTGTGGGCGATCGATTACGGCCGGTTCAACGTGCCGCTAGGTGGAGCATGAGTCGAGCCCATCGTTACGATGTAGTAGTGGTCGGCGCCGGGGGTGCGGGCCTGATGGCGGCGCGTTACGCCGCGCAGCAGCCGGGTGTGTCGGTAGCGGTAATTAGCAAGCTCTATCCAACCCGCTCTCATACCGGCACTGCCCAGGGGGGGATAGGCGCGGCGCTCGGTAACGTCAGCGAAGACCATGCCGAGTGGCACGCCTTTGACACTATCAAAGGCGGAGACTACTTAACCGATCAGGATGCGGCTGAGATGTTTGCCCATGACGTGATCGAGGCGGTCTATGAGCTCGAGCACATGGGATTGCCGTTTTCGCGCCTGCCTAATGGTAAGATCGCGCAGCGCAAGTTCGGCGGGCACACCCGCGACTTCGGCAAGTCGGCAGTCGAGCGCGCCTGCTATGCTGCTGACCGTACCGGCCATATGATCTTGCAGACCTTGTACCAGCAGTCGATCAAGGATAACGTCACCTTCTTCAATGAGTTTCACGTGCTCGATCTGGTGATGGCCGGGGGCGAATGCCGCGGCGTGGTGGCTTATGAGCTGGCCACCGGCGAGCTGCACACTTTTCAGGCCAAAGCGACGATCATTGCCGCAGGCGGCAACGGGCGTATCTTCAAAGTGACCAGCAACGCCCACGCCTTAACCGGCGACTTAATGAGCATCGCCTATCGGCGCGGCATCCCCATCGAAGACCCTGAGTTCTATCAGATCCACCCTACCGGCCTCTATAAGCTCGGTGTGCTCCTGACCGAGGGCGCGCGCGGTGAGGGGGCTATCCTGCGCAACGCTGATGGTGAGCGCTTCATGGAGCGCTACGCCCCGACTATTAAAGACTTAGCCCCCCGCGACCTGGTCTCGCGCGCCATGTACTTAGAGATCCGTGAGGGGCGCGGTTGTGGCCCGAACAAAGACTATCTCCACCTGGATCTGACCCATATCGACGCTCACATTATCGAGGAGCGCCTGCCGGATGTTACCGAGTTCTCGCGCATCTACCTGGCAGTCGATCCGGTCAAGGAGCTGGTGCCGATCCAGCCGACGGCCCACTACGCCATGGGGGGGATTCCCACCAATATCGATACTGAGGTCATTAGCGATGGCGCTAACACGGTGGTGCCCGGCCTGTATGCCGCCGGCGAGGTAGCTTGTGTTAGCATTCACGGCGCCAACCGCCTCGGCACCAACTCACTGGGCGACCTGATCGTGTTCGGGCGCCGCGCCGGGATCTTTGCTGCGCGCCATGCTGCCGGGGCTAGTTTTGGCAACATTCCTCGAGACGTCCTGGACTACAGCCGCAGCCTGATCGATCAGGTTAAGCGCGGCCCCGGCCAGGAGAAGGTGGCCAAGCTGCGCCAGGAGCTGCAAGGGACCATGCAGGACAACGCCAGTGTGTTTCGTACTTCGGAGTCGCTGAGCAAACAGGTAGCGATCCTTAAGCAGCTTAAGGCGCGCTACTGCCAGATCGGCCTCGAGGACCAAGGCGAGCAGTTCAATACCGAACTGATCGAGGCGCTCGAGCTAGGCTTCTTGCTCGATAACGCCGAGCAGTTAGTACACGCTGCTTTGAACCGCCAGGAGTCGCGCGGGGCGCATTCACGCGAGGACTTCCCTGAGCGCGACGACCAGAACTGGCTCAAACACACGCTGGTCTATCAAGATGGCGACGGTGTGCGCATCGGCTACAAGCCGGTGAACATCGGCAAATACGAGCCAAAACCGAGGGTGTATTAGTTTTTAGCGAACCGCTAAGAGGGTAGCGAGGGCACAGGATGCAAGTAACCGTTAAAATTAAACGCTTTAACCCCGAGAAAGACAAGCGCCCGCACTGGGCCGAGTATCGGCTAATGGTAGAGCCCACCGACCGGGTGCTAGACCTGTTGCACCAGATCAAGTGGGAGCAGGACGGCACGCTAGCCCTTCGACGCAGCTGCGCGCACGGCATCTGCGGCTCGGACGCCATGCTGATTAACGGCGTCAACCGGTTGGCCTGCAAGGTCCTGGTCAAGGACTTGGGCGAGGTCATCAGTGTCGAGCCGATCCGCGGCCTACCGGTATTAAAAGACCTGATTGTCGATATGGAACCGTTTTTTGACGCCTACAAGGCGGTCTTGCCGTACCTTATCAACGACGATCCGCCGCCGCCCGCCGAGCGCCTGCAAAGCCCTGAGGAGCGGGCTGTTTTCGATGAAACCACTAAGTGCATCCTGTGCGCTGCCTGCAACACTAGCTGTCCGGTCTTTTGGACCAACGGGCGCTACATTGGTCCGGCAGCTATTGTCAATGCGCACCGCTTCATCTTTGACTCGCGTGATCAGGGGGCAGCAGAGCGGCTCGAGATCCTCAACCAGTCCAACGGTCTGTGGCGCTGCCGCACCGCTTATAACTGCACCGAGGCCTGCCCGCGCGATATCCCCGTGACGCGAGCTATCGAAGAGGTCAGGCGTGAGCTGCTCTGGCGTCGCGCCTGAGCTTCATTACCTGACCAAGAGTTCGGTGGAGCCAGAACCATCAGCTGCTCTGAGCGAGGCTCCGGACCTCCCGATCGAGGCGACCGGAAAGGCGCTCCTTCTCGATTTCCAAGTCGTAGTGGGATTGGAGGTCGATCCAGAAGGGCTCCGACATGCCGAAGAACTTCGCGAGCCGGAGGGCGGTGTCGGGGGTAATCGCCCTCTTGCCAAGGACGACCTCATTGATGCGTCGAGGGTCGACGTTAATGTCCTTTTCTTACCGGCACAATCACCAAACAACTTGAACAGCATACTTGGCAATATCAGGGTCTCCGCTGACCAGAAGCGCTTCTTCCACGATGGCTTGTGCAGCCAGCAGGCGGTCAAATGGGTCTTTGTGATGTGCAGGCAAGTTCTCCAAGGTCAGCACATGCTCCAGCGTAGCGGGAAGTATCTCTATGTTGTTGGTGTGCTGTTGGCTTTCGACAATTTCCCTCAATGGCAAAGCCAGCCTGAGCTTTCCCAACTGAAGTTTAATTTGCATTTCCCAGACGCTGACAACGCTCAGCATCAAGACATTTTGGCGATCTTGGCAAAGCGCCAGAGCTTGCGGCGAAAGCTTGGCAGGTTCACTATCCCACCAGATAAACGCATGCGTGTCCAGTAGTAACTTCATGCGCTGCCCGCCCAGAACTCATCGGATAGAGGTTCGTCAAAGTCTGGGCTGGTCCAAATTGCTCCGGTGTGCAGACCTGCTACGCGAGAAGATACGGGCCCAAGACGCGCAACAGGTGTCATGCCATCGGTAAGAATCCACTCTACCCCTAACGCGATTTGGGAGAGTAACTCCTGTAATCGCTCTTGGGCTTCTTTTGCGTCAATCTGCTTGGTCAACACAAGCCTTTCCCCTTGAATCGATTCGCGGTTACATTGCGCTGGCTAACTCGTAGTTATACCGCAGCTGCGGTATAACACCCTTATTAAATTAGGAGTACTATACCGCGATATGTGACCGTGGTTCTCAGCCAAAACCATGTTCAACCAAAACCTCCCCCTCTCTGAATTCACCACATTCAGCGCGAGCTGGCCCGCAGCGCCGAGATGTCCTACCTCTACCACAGGACCAAGTTTATCCTATTTCAGCAGAAGAAACACCAAGATGCTGACTGGCTTCCTGGCGCGGATGGTGAACGATTGATGCGCTAACCCTGCCGGTTTGGGAGCTTACGGAGCTTCGGGGGTGCCGTAAGCGCCAGCAGTAGTGGGAGGTAGGCCGAGGTCTACCGGATGAAGACCGCCCATGGCCAGCCGAACTGATTCTGGCCGCTGCCCCAGGCGCCGAAAGCTGTCCAGTTAGTACCGTTCATGTCGTCCATCCGCACGATGCGGTAGTTTTCACTGTCGGCTATGTAGATGTGTCTCAAGACTGGGGGTGGCGCCGCCCCCGGACAGGCTGTGAGCAGCGGCACAAGTGCCAGCGCAGCGAACAGCACTCTGAGCTTCATGAATCCTCCTTAAGCCCTAGGCATTTAGGGAAAGAGCGTCTCACAAACTATACATCCCACATTCCACAACCCCGCTAGTTCAGCTACGCCTCTCCTAAAAGCTCACATGAACTTAGGGTGAAGTATAGCACCTCTCCCTCATCGGCGTTTAATTTAGATGGGCTTGCCCTGACCAACAGCCGTCCTAGCCGTAGACGCTGATACCCCCCAGTGGTATGCTGATTGACAGCGCGGGGGAGGGGAGCATGGTAGGGTCTTAGCCGGTTGGAGGACTTTGTGAAGGTTACCGAACAGGTGGATGTGGTTATCGTTGGTGGAGGGCCTGCCGGCCTCACGGCGGGCATTTACGCTGGCCGCGGCCAGCTCAACACCGTCATTCTGGAAAAGGGCTTGCCGGGCGGGCAGATCGCCCAGACCGAAGAGGTCGAGAACTATCCGGGCTTCGCTGAGGCCATCAGCGGCCCTGAGCTGTCGCAGCGGATGGTCCGGCAGGCCGAGAAGTTCGGGGCGCGGATCGTTATGGAAGAGGTCTTGGGCCTGCGCCGGAGCGCGGATGGGTTCGTGGTCGAGGGGTATGACCAGAATTACGAGGCGAGGGCGGTCATCATCGCTACCGGGGCGAATCCGCGTCGCTTGGGCGTGCCCGGCGAGGATACCTTTTATGGCCGCGGCGTCTCGACCTGCGCTACCTGCGACGGCTTTTTTTATCGCGGTAAGCACGTGGTAGTAGTCGGCGGCGGCGACGCGGCGGTCGAGGAGGGGATGTTCCTGACCAAGTTTGCCGATACGGTGACGGTCATCCACCGCCGCAGCGAGTTGCGGGCTAATAAAGAGGCGCAGAAGCGCGCCTTGGCTAACCCTAAGATGCGCTGGGTCTGGAACAGCGTGGTCGAAGAGGTGTTGGGCCAGGAGCAGGTTGCGGGTGTGCGGGTGCGCCACGTGCAAACCGGCGAGACTTCGGTGATCGAGGCTGACGGGGTGTTCATCTATGTCGGCCATGTGCCTAATACCGACTACCTAAGGGGCGTGGTGGCGCTTAATGAGCGCGGCTACGTGCAGGTGCGGGACGAGATCTACACCAGCGTCGAAGGGATCTTTGCCGCCGGCGACGTGGCCGATGAGGTCTACCGCCAGCTTAGCACCAGCGTAGGGGCCGGAACGCGCGCCGCCATGGCAGCCGAGCGCTATTTGGCCGAGCGGGCGGCGCACGAGCCGGTAGCTGTGCGCTAAGCGCCGTGAAACAGCTCGGTGCTTAGGTAGCGCGCGCCCGAGTCAGCAGCCAGGGTGGCTACCACCTTGCCGGGGCCGAGCGTGCGGGCGATATCGAGCGCTACCCAGACGTTAGCGCAGCTGCTCATCCCGACAAACAGCCCTTCCTCGCGCGCTAGGCGCTGGGCCAGCGGGAAGGCGTCTTCCTCGTAGACCGTGCGAACCTCGTCAATCAGCGACTGATCGAGATTCTTGGGGACAAAACCGGGCCCCATCCCCTGGAACTTGTGCTCGCCCTTGGGTTGGCCGCTAATCACTGCGCTGCGGGCTGGCTCCACAGCGACGATCCTGATTTTGGGCTGCTGCTCCTTAAGGTAGCGCCCGACCCCGCTCAGGGTGCCGCCGGTGCCGCTCCCCCAGACCAGCACATCGATGCGCCCCTGAAGCTGCTGCCACAGCTCGGGGCCGGTAGTCAGGTAGTGGATGCGCGGGTTGGCCGGGTTCTCGAACTGGTTGGGGAGCCACGCCCCGGTCTCCGCGGCGATCTCCTGAGCGCGGGGGATAGCCCCGGCCATGCGCAGGTGTCCGGGGGTGAGCTCGAGCTCCGCGCCGTAGAGCTTGAGCATGGCCTTGCGCTCCAAGCTCATGCTCTCAGGCAGCACAATGACGCAGCGGTAGCCGCGCACCGCCGCCAAGAAGGCCAGGCCGATGCCGGTGTTGCCGCTGGTCGGCTCGACGATCAGTTGGCCGCTGCCGGGGCGCAGTAGGCCGTCATCCTCAGCCGCCATGATCATGCCCAGCGCGGTCCGGTCCTTGATGCTCCCGGCCGGGTTGAAGCCTTCCAGTTTGACCCACACCTCGGCTAGCTCCGGCCCGGCCAGGCGTGCGAGCTTAACTACCGGCGTGCGGCCGATATGAGCGTCTAGGCGAACTTCCATCGGGATCCCTCGGGGGTGTCTTCGATGGCGATGCCGATAGCCTGGAGCCTGGCGCGGATGGCGTCGGCTTGCTTAAAATCGCGCCGCAGCCGGGCCTCTTGCCGTTGCTCTAGGATGAGCTGCACCAGCCCAGCGACGATGCTGAGGTCGGCGTGCGGCTGCTGCGCCTCAGGCAGTACCCCCAGGATCTCCCCGGCATAGCTCTCGAACAGGCGCTTGGCGGCCAGTAGGGTGTGTGCCACGGGGTTTTTGGCTAGCAGGCCGTTGATTTCACGGGCGGCCTCAAACAGCACCGCTATCGCCTGGGCGGTGTTGAAGTCATCGTTCATCGCCTCGGCAAAACGCTTGTGGTAGTCGGCGAAGGCTTCGGCGTCGCCGGGGCCGTCGGCGCTAGAACGGCGCTGCAGCTCGCGGTAGGTCTCGTGCAGGCGCTTAAGGCCGTGCGCCGAAGCCGCTAAGCTCTCATCGGAGAAGTCCGATACGCTGCGGTAGTGGGTCATCAAGAGGTGGAAGCGGACGGCTAACGGGTCGTGCTGCTTAAATAGCTCGTCGAGTGTCACCACGTGCCCCTTGGACTTAGCCATCTTTTCGCCCGAGAGGGTCAGCATGTTCCAGTGCAGCCAGTAGCGGGCGAACGGCTTGCCGGCGGCCTTGGCCTGGGCCAGCTCGCACTCGTGATGAGGGAACAGCAGATCCAGGCCGCCGCCGTGGATGTCGAACTCGTCGCCTAGGTACTTGGTCGACATCACCGAGCACTCCAGGTGCCAGCCTGGGTAGCCCTCGCCCCAAGGGGACTGCCAGCGCATGATATGACCCGCCTCAGCGCGCTTCCAGAGAGCAAAATCGCGGGGGTCGTCCTTGTCGCTGCGCACGCTGATGCGCGTCCCTTCCAGGAGTTCGTCGGGGTTGCGGCCGGACAGCTCGCCGTAGTACTCCCAGGCCGACACGTCGAAATAGACGCTGCCGTCACGTTCGTAGGCAAACCCCCGCGCTAAGAGCGTCTGGATCAGAGCAAACTGCTCGGTGATATGCCCGGTGGCGCGGGGGACGATGCTGGGGCGCCTGACGTTGAGTTTGGCCATGGCGTCAAAGTAGGCCCAGAAGTATTTTTCAGCTACCTCCATCGGCTCGAGCTGCTCTAGCTTGGCGCGCCTTTCGAGCTTGTCCTCGCCGTCGTCCATATCGTCGGTGAGGTGCCCTACGTCGGTAACGTTAGAGACCAGCCGCACCTGGTAGCCCAGGTAGGTAAGCCAGCGGCGGATTACGTCGAACAGGATAGGGCCGCGGGCGTGCCCCAGATGCGGCTCGGAATAGACGGTAGGGCCGCAGAAGTAGATCCCCACCCGCCCCGGCGTAACCGGGGTGAAAGGCTCTTTGGCGCGGGTTAGACTGTTGTAAAGCAAGGTCATCATTTTTCCTAAGGTTGTCGGGGGTTGGCTGGGCGTCGGGCTCATTAGTGACATCGCGCTCATTAGCAACATCGCGCAGGGAGCCGCAGCGGCATAACGAGAGTCTAGCAGATATGTCGGCCCGTCGCACCACGCACTACCACTCTGGACTACTCCGGCGCGGCATTACCGCCTCCCCTCCCGGCAGACATCGAACACCGCACACTCTCGGCAGCCGAAGCCGGGGTTGGGCGTTACATCACCGCGGGCAAAGCGCTCATAGGCGGTACTTATCCGCTCCTGCCGGTTGGTGATGCGCCGCCACAGGTAGGTCACGCCCCCCTCGAAGGCGTCGATAGGTTCAGCGAGGATGGGCCACACCACCAGGTTGACGCGGTTGACGCGGCCACCATACGACGTAAGCAGCTGCCCGGCAGCCCACAGCTCGTTCCAGCGCCCGTTGAGGTAGTCAGTCGCCTCGGCCGGGGTGTTGATCCGGCCCGGTGCCACGAAGCGGTACAGAGTCACTTCGCTACCGCTCCGGGAGGCGGCGTCCAGGCGGGCCTGCGGACCGTTGCCCTGCTCGGGCAGCGCGACGCTGTAACTAAGCTGGGCTAACTTGGCAGCATGATCGGCGAGCCAGCCCGCCGCCTCGCGGTACTTGTCCCTCAAAAGCTCGAGCCGTGCCGGGTTGAGGCGCTGATAGCCGCGCAGCTCGCTCAGCAGCAGCAGCCACCAGGGGCGCTCGGTCTCGATCTCGAGCCGCCGCTCGGCCCAGTAGCGGAAGGCGCAGTCGTCGTAGCGCTGGAGGTCTTGCACCGTCACCGCGCCCAGCGTAAGCGGCTCCAGACCGGCCCGGTAGCCGGCTTCGGTGGGAAGCTCGAGCCTGCTGGCGGCGGGCAGCTTGGGCAGGCGCGCCGCCGGTTCGGTGCCGACCAGGGCCGGTTCGGGCACTAGCGGCCCCTCTTGATCGGCCTCGGGGCAGGTCACGATCACCTCGTCGGCGCGCGAGAGCAGCTCGGCATAGAGCAGCCGGTCGCGGCCTAAGAAGCGCCGCGGCAGGCCGCTGGCGCGGAACACCGCCTGAAGCGGCCGGCGCTCCTCTTCGGCGATGAAATAGTCCTCCCCTTCGCCGACGGTGTAGGCCCCTTCGGTGGCGTGGAGCAGGTAGCACTTGGCAAACTGCCGGCCTGAGGCTAGGGTGGCGTTTAGCAGCGCAACCCCTCCCGGCGGCCGGACGGGGAGCGAGGTCTCCTGCAAGAGTGCCGCCCACCACTTGCGAAAGTGCGCCCCCTTACCGACCCGGCTGGCCTCCTGGGCACGTTCGCTAGCGTACTTCTTAAACTGTGGCCAGCTGAGGTCGCCCGTAAGTTCGCGCTTGACTGGGAGGCTCGTCTCCAGCAGGCTCTGGGCCCAGACCATCTCGTCTTGGCCAGCGGCGGCAGCCAGCAGCGCCAGCCACTTGCGCCAGCTCGCGCCGAGGCCGAGCGACTCCGCCAGCGCCGCGATCGCCTCCATCCCGGCTACGTTGTGCTTTAATACCGCCTTGGCTAAGGGTGCCAGCTCGGGGATGGCCAGCAGCCGCGAGGCGGTCGGATAGTCGGGGAGCTCGAGCAGGTCCAGCAGCAGCCGTCCGGCCAGGCTATCGGCTAGCGCCCGAGGAGCCTCATCCATCAACGGTACACCGTACTCATCCGCCAGACTAGCGAAGGCTTTGCGCTGGCTGTCGGGGATGATTACCGCCAGTGTCAGAGGCTCCATCCCGGCGGCCAAGTCACGCTTAAGGGCGCGCAGCACCCATCTAGCCTCGGCCACCGGATTAGCGGCGCGATAGACCTGTACCAAGCGACCGGGACGAGGCGACATGGTTTCAGTAGCCTCGGCGCCGGGCGGCGGCTCAGGTAGGCTGAGCCACACCGTAACCCGTTGCGCCAGGGCCCGAT
>JAGXSQ010000078.1 GCA_018333395.1 Dethiobacter sp. | reverse complement strand
CCCCGCCGTTCTGTGGGATCGGCAGGCGTACCGGTCGGTTCCGGATTAGGCTGTTGTTTTTGTTGTTCCGGCGGCGACGCTTCAGCCGTTGGCGTCTGTAGCTCAATTTCTGCAGCCGTAACCAGCCAAGAAGCAATCCAGACAAGTTCACCGCCGTTTAAGCGTACTTGCAGCCAATCACTTTGTTTGCCGACCACCGTCAGGCTTGTCCCCCGCGAAAGCGTAGAAATCTGCCTTGTCTCAAAGCCCGGCCCCGACCAGACCATTGAACCGTCAACTGTGACATATACCCGCCGTTCTGTGGGATCGGCAGGTGGGGCGACAGTCAAGCCCGGAACATTTGCCGTTACGGCACCGACTGTGCCCGAAGGGGTGGGAGAACCTGCAGCTCGCAAGAGGCCTCGTGCGGACGAGTCCTGTATTCGGGCAGGTACTGGCATTACCGAGACTGCCTGAGACAACTGCGCTCCCTCTCGAATAGTCGTGTGTTGAGCGGCCACCCACCCGTTTCGTCCATCGGGTAATTTCACTTGCAACCAGTTGCCTTGCCGGGAGAGCACTTGGAGCAGGCTGCCGCGCGAAACGGTAGCTAGACGACCAAAAGCGGTGCCTGCTCCCGAGCGGACGTTAAGCATTCCTGCATTGACTATGGCCTTGGCTCCCGAGATCCTGCTTAAATCAGAGTTTTCCCTGACCGACACGTGCCGGGCTGCTACCCAACCACTTAAACCAGTGGCTAGGTGTACCTGAAGCCAGCCGGAACGCTCTGTCAGTACGGGGAGAACATTTCCTCGCTGAAGCCTGCTGATACGGCTGTGTTGCAAAGTTGGACCGGAACGGACGTTTAGCGTATCGACATTAACTGTGGCAGTACGCCGGGCGGCGGCAGAAGCTGTAAGCCCGGTACTTAATATAACGGCAAAAAGGAACAGGGACAGGAGAATAGACAAACGTTTCAGCAAGCGGATTTCACCATCCTTTGTAAAAGATCATCTTTCCTGAATCTTAAGAGATAATCAATAATTTTGACTAGAAAGCGCGATACAAATAGTTCTTAGCGGTCAGACCTGCGTGATGAAGATGAAGGACTGACTCTAAAACGGTTTATCAGCGGCACAACAGCGTTGAAGGCCAGGATAGCGAAGGTGGTACCTTCGGGAAGTGGACTCCAATAACGCATGGCCATAGTTCCGGCTCCGATTGCCGCCCCAAACAGCCAGCGACCGGACTGGGTACGGGGAGACGTAACCGGATCGGTGGCCATAAACAGCGCACCGAGTAGCAGGCTGCCGGACATAAGGTGAAACACCGGGTCATCACCTGCCGCTAACGCGATGACGACTGTAGTAAGAAGGCAGGCGGTCGGAATTCGCCAGTTGGCGTATTTTTTATATGCCAGCCACATAAAACCGACAAGTAAGGCTACCGCTGAAGTTTCACCGATGGAGCCGGGTACGTTGCCGACAAAAAGTGCCGCCAAAGGAGCGGTTATCCCCTCCGCGCGGAAAATTTGTAGCGGGGTTGCAGCGGTGGTCAGTAGCACTGGGTCCAGCCAGGGGCGCATCGCGCCGGGAAAAGCCAAAACGACAAATAGTCTCCCTGACAGCGCTGGATTAAACAGGTTTTTTCCAAATCCGCCAAATATTTGTTTTCCGACAATAATAGCAAAAGCTGCTCCAGCCGCAGCTACTGGCAACGGTACGGACGGTGAGAGGCTGAGGCCAAACAGCAAACCGGTAACTACTGCGCTTAAGTCTTTAGTTTTTACAGGTTTTTTGTAAATTTTCTGCCAAAGTGCCTCTGCGCCTACTGCGGTTGCCACACTGATGATAATCAACCATAAAGCAGGAAACCTGTAAAACCAAAGCGCGGCCAGAGTCGTCGGAGCAAGCGCCAGCAACATCCCTCTCATCGTTTTCACCGATTTATGCCCTCCAAAATAGTTTGGATAATGACTATTTGTCTATTTTAAACTTGTTCCTACATCCTTCGATAATAAGGCAATAGACGATAACAACAGTACAGGGTAACCGGCAAGCAACAAACGCATAACCTGCCCTCACCCATTGCCCTCTAAGGACATACCTTAGCTTTTTAGGACCATGTGCGTCTATTAAGCGATATTTCGGCAAGAACCGAGTTAAATCCTTTTTTATTTCTGCCTGTAGAACTTGATATGCCTGCCAAAATTTAACTTTATCTGCTAACTGCCAATAAAAAACTCCCCTTTGCGTAGTCCTGAATTTTTGCCATCTCAGGGTATCTACTAAAAAGGGAGCGCATCTGCATGAGATACTTAGGCTGTTAGATCTTTCATTTTTCAGCGTTGGGGGGTCTGTGGCCTTTCCTCGACAGAAACTGTTACATGCCTGGTGGTGTTTTGCCGATGAATCAGCAGGGCAATCTGATTGCCTATGGGTGTAGCTCGGATGGCCTTAATGAACTGCTCTGAGTTGTCTATTTTGCGACCGTCAATCTCCAAGACTATATCACCCCGGCGCAGTCCGGCTCTGTGGGCAGGGCCGCCTTGTACCACATCGGCGATCAGGACACCCTTAGAGGCATTGAGGTTAAACTGTTGGGCTAGCTGTGGGGTAACATCCTGTAGCAAAACACCCATCCAGGGACGGATGACCTTACCTTTTTCAATCAGATCTCGCAAGACCATCCTTACTGTATTGGCGGAGATGGAAAAGCCAATTCCTTGGGCTTGCGTCTTCATGGCTGTGTTAATCCCGATTACTTCTCCCTTTAGGTTAAGAAGCGGGCCGCCGCTATTGCCCGGGTTAATGGAAGCATCGGTTTGCAGAAGGTCTTCAAACCTGCGGTCCTCCACAGTAACTCTTCGCCCTTTGTAGCTGATCACCCCTACTGTTACAGTATGAGCCATGCCGTAAGGGTTGCCAATGGCCACAACCCACTCTCCTACCCGCACTTCATCCGTATTCCCCAAGGTCAGGGCGGGCAGATTATCAGCGTCTATTTTTAGTACTGCTAAGTCTAATTCAAAGTCTGACCCGATCAGCTTTGCCTCATGGACATCTTCCCGTCCAGGCATTCTCACTTCAATCCGTGTGGCGCCCTGTACGACGTGTTGGTTAGTCAGGACATAGCCGTCCTGGGAAATAATAAAGCCAGAGCCCATCCCCCGTCGCACTTGGTTTCCAGGAGAAAAAGGAGTTTCGCCAAAAAACTGCCGGAAAAAGGGGTCGTTCTGGAAAGGATCTTGCTGTCTGCGCCTGGTTTCTACAAATGTCTCGATGGAGACAACGGCTGGACCGACCTTTTCTACCAGATCCGCAATCGTATTTGGGCCTAATCCAGGCAGACTGTTTGGTTGTGAAAAATTAACGGTTGAAATTGGAGCAGACGCCTGATCGGCAGTAACAGCGGTGGCTGACAGGTTATTAAAATACAATATCCAGCCCGAAGCTGCCAGACCAAGGGAAAAGGCAAGTAGTATCACAATCAGAAAGTACATTTTAACCCGATTTTTCACTTCTGCTACCTCCCTTTGCGAGAAAATCTTTACAAGAACAATTATAACTTTTTTTTTGGCATCTTATCAAGAGAAGTTTATTGCTTTGTGAAGTTTATTACTTCAATTCGCAATTTGGCAACTTTCGGCTAAATAGATGTTAATATCTAAGAAAACCTTAGGCATCATAGAAATCCTCCCGTTCGATACCGGAGGTTACTGCCTGCGAAAAAAAACTGTAACTCTTGTGCCGAAATCTTTGCGACTAAGCAATTCAATATGGCCTTTATGTCGCTCGACAATCCATTTGGCGATTGCCAAACCCAACCCCGTCCCCCCTGTTTTTCTTGTACGCGAATCGTCTGAGCGGAAAAACCGGTCAAACACTTGGGAGATATCTGCGGGTGCGATGCCTATTCCTTCATCCTGGATAATAATTTTTGCATAATCATCTTCATAAAAGGCATTTGCGGTGATCACGCCGCCGGACGGAGTGTATTTTACACTATTGTCAATAAAGATCCGCATGGCCTGCTTAATTAACTGCGCATCTCCCACAGTAAAAACATCATTTTTAGTTTTTAAAATAAAACTGTGGTTTGGATCAATCATCTCCGTCTCCCGTATAACCTCCGACAAAACCTCGGACAAGTTCAGCTCCAGCAGAGAAAGATGCATGGAATTATTATCGCCACGAGCCAGAAAAAGCAGTTGCTCAACCAGTTCCTTCATGTTTTCCGCTTCACTTTTTATGGCTACGATAGATTCCTCCAGTGCTTTTTCATCATTTTTACCCCATCGATCCAACAGATTGGCATACCCCTGTATGACAGCAATAGGCGTCCGCAGTTCATGGGAAGCATCGGAAACAAAACGAATCTGTGAGCGATAAGCATTGTTTACCCGCTCCAGCATGCCATTAATGGCCTCGGTCAAATCCGTCAATTCGCTCTGCGGCGAACTGACGGAGATTCTGGTATCCAGTTCAGTAACATCAATATTATCTATTCTCCCTTTTAAATCCACCAACTGCTTATCTGATGGCATACCCTGCGCCGAACTTATTGTTTTTGCTTTCAGTGTCAAGTCATAAATTGGCTGCAGCGCCCTGCTCATAAAGCGAGCACCTTTGCCGGCGCTGCTCAGCAAGAAGAAAAGTTCAAAGACCAATAGAACCATACCGGCGGGAACAAAAACAACAATATGCTCTCCAATGTTGTAATCAGCAAAATGATATATGTCATTTGCAGGCACCCATACCCGGTATCTGAGCCCTTCAATCCTCCGCCAAAACTCTCCGCTTTCCTCTGTTATAACGACTTGGCGGACTGCGCCCTGTAAATGAGCCGGAAAGAAAGAATCGAAAAAACCCGGCAGCCTGAGCCCGCCGGGCTCCTCCGGTAATGCATTTTCCCCATAGAGTCCTGATTTTATCTGTTCACCCACAGTCTGCTCCGCACGCAGCCAAAGCAGTCCCGCCAAAAAAAGCAATAAAATTAGGTTGATCCAGAAGAAACTCAAGAACACCTGAGACAAATGCCAGGTGCTCAGTTTATAGACAATAGATGAAGTTACAGGTTTCGTTTCATTCATCTTTAATCACATACCCCACCCCGCGAATAGTATGGATGAGCTTAATCCCAAAAACCTCGTCAATTTTTCCGCGCAGGTAGCGGATATAAACATCCACCACATTGGTGTCGCCCAAATAGTCAAAACCCCAAACTTTCTCCAAAAGCTTCTCACGTGTCAGCACAATGCCTTTGTTTTCAAGCAAAAACTGCAATAAACCAAATTCCTTTTTGGTCAGGTCGACAGGTTCGTTATGAACGGCAGCCTCATGGCGTTCCACATCCAGCGTTAATCCCCAAGCATTTAGAGGACGGCCGGCAGATTTATTCATGTTTTTTCGCAGTGCGGTGCGGATTCGTGCTAATAGCTCCTCAATTACAAACGGTTTGGTCATATAATCGTCCGCGCTGCTGTCCAACCCAGCAACTTTGTCCATAACAGAATCCCTAGCGGTAAGCATGATAACAGGCATGGAGGAACTCAGGCGCAATCGCCGGAGAACCTCCATGCCGTTTAACCCGGGCAGCATAATATCCAGAACTGCCAAATCAAAACTCCCATTTAAAGCCTTTTCCAGGCCGACCCTGCCGTCGTGAGCCTTTTCAACCCGATAACCTTCATGCAGCAGTTCCATTTCGATAAATCTGGCCAGTTTTTCTTCATCTTCCACAATTGATTCCACTGCAGAAACAAAATACAAGTAGTCATCCGGCCCCGGATAATCCAACGCATATGCCATTTTAAGGAAATATCCGGGGTTGGGAGACAGTTTTTAGACAGCTATTTGCTCATATTTCACCGTTTGTTCCCGGTTCCATGAATCTTTTACCCTGTTTTAGCTAAAAACGGGCACAGGTATCCCGTCACTCGGAATCTTGGAATTTTTGGGTTT
>JAGXSQ010000077.1 GCA_018333395.1 Dethiobacter sp. | reverse complement strand
ATACTGGAGGAAGACTGGAAAACAAGCCGGGCAGCGTAACAAACAGGCAGGATATTTACGGATTATGACAGTACCAGTCTGCCCTTTTAGAGGCGCCGGGCAGGTTACTCCCGCAAAAGCGATTTAGCAATAAACGATCTGGCGCAGCCTTGCCGGCAATTTCCCGTAAAACTTGGCAAGAGTAGATACAAAAACGTCAATTTCCAGCCTAGCGGAACTCTTAAACATTTTCACGCGTCAGCGCTGTGGCCTCTGGCGCTTGCTAGGGGGTTGCGGATTTCATGAGCTATTTCTGCCGCCATCTGCCAGACCAGGGCCTCTACTTCGGCCAGGCGTATTTCTTTTTCAAAGCGCCGGAGAGCGGAAACATCTTTGCGTACCCAGATAGCCCCACCTAGTCGCTCGCCAGGCAATGTGACTAGGGCCACGTTATGTACGAAGCTGCCTTCCTGCTCCGTGTAAGGGCAGTAGCTGTATTCAACGTCTTTCAGTTCCCGTCTTTTTTTTAAAGACTGCAGAAGATAATGTTCGTGGTCGGCAACGAGGGGAAAAACTTGGTTTAGCGGACGTCCCAGCACACTTTTGGCGGGAAGGCTAAAAATATGCTCCGCATGCTGGTTGAAAATGGTAACACAACCGAGGCAGTCCACAGCTACAATGGCCGCTACGCTGTTTTCCCAAAAAAAATGTGTATAGGCCTCCCAAAAGAGCAGCTGGGCGGATAGCTGTTCCCCCGGGGACATGTCATCTGGCCGAATGCTTTCTGAGCGCTGCATGAGGCACCTTCCTTGCACAACTGGACTCTGCCTCAATAGTTATAACAGTTTGGCGGTGCAAAATTTGGTGCATACTGTCGTGATTCCTGAAATCACGAAATTTTTCTCCACTTGCTTTTTTCACCTGTCTGCTGTAAAATGAGTATGTATTACGGGCGTGTAGCTCAGCCGGGAGAGCGCTTGGCTCGCATTCAAGAGGCCAGGGGTTCGAGTCCCCTCACGTCCACCATACGGGGCTATAGCTCAGGGGGAGAGCGCTTGACTCACATTCAAGAGGCCGCTGGTTCGATCCCAGCTAGCCCCACCATAAAAACTCAACAACCACGGGGGTTTTCGGCTCCCGTGGTTGTTCGTTTCCCACGGGAAAAACCGCTTACTGTAGCAAAATTGTAGCAAAACTTTCTGCGGGCTGGTGGCGATGTCTCTGATAGCCCATCGTCCACACCAATCGGAAAGGACGATCTTTTTAGGGGAGGCCAAAATGGCCCTCCAGTGAAAAGCTTTGACTACGTAGCAGCCTTAGCCCCCTGGGATTTTATGGGGTTAGGGGCTCAGGGCGAAATCTGTTGCTGTTTTTCATTTTTATCTTTTTCGACTAAGTTTAAATCCAGGTCAAGACCGTTTAATATCTTTAAAAATCCTGTAAGTGTTGGGATGTGTTTTTCACGTTCAAACCGGGAAATTACTTGCTGGTGAATGCCAACTTTAAGGGCCAGTTCCCTCTGTGTTATTCTTTTTGCTTTGCGTATTCTTACAATTTGCCTGACCAGATCATATTCTTTTTCAACTTCAGAATAGGCTTTAGCAAATTCGGGATCCCTTTGTTTTTTCTCATTAATTATTTGTTTTATATTTACTTTTTCAAAAGGCATTTTCATTCTCCTTTCTAGCTAAATTAACTGCTTAATTCTCTTTCTGGCCTTATCAACCTCATGTTTTTCGGCTCTCCCTTTTTGCTTTTTGCAGGCATGAACTAGATAGAGGTTATCTTTGTCGAGGACGATGTACATGATACGATTGTGCTGATGAAATTTTATCTCCCACAGTTTGCCGTCCAGTTGTCGAGTTTCAAGCGCTTTTAAGAATGGCAGCCCTTCCTCTTCTAACTTTGCCAGTATGTAAAACCCTTCGGCGCTTTCTTTCTCCGGAAGTTTATCAAGATAATTGATAACAAGGTCCTTACCCCCGGCTGTTTTGTAGGTAAATACATTCATTATGCAAGACCTCATCTGCTAGGAAGTTGGCATATATAATATACAACATATTTGTTGTATGTGCAATCAGAAAATTGCGGTTTCAAGTTGCCGGGCGATCTGGATGGAGCACGGCGAGATCCGGGCAGCGGGGGAAGCGGGGACGAGTTGTTGAAGTTAGACATGTGGACTACATGTGGTACCATTCCATGTATTCGTAAAGTCGCCGAACTGGAGAAAGCACAGTAACCCCGGCGGTTTCTAGCCACCGTGGTTTTCTCTTTTCTGTAACGCCAGTTCGAACGCTGTACGCTTGTTCTGTAGTGCTTGCTTGGTGATTATGCTGAAAATGGCATCGGCGTGACGGTTAACGCGGAGGACACTGCCGACAGGTGCAGGATTTTGGCGTCTCTCAGTCGAACGGAAAACCTCGCATGGTTTTGTAATGTTTATTCAAAAAACTGCTTGCACCGAAGCTAAGGCGGTCAGCAGAGAAAACGGTCAACGATTGAAGAAGAAGATTTCTTGAGGGCGGGGAAGGACGGAGGGGAGGCGGCAGAAGATGATCAATAAAGCACTGATAGAGCTCTTGTACGAGGCAGCCAGCATCCAGCGCTGGAATGACCATATCCGGCCCCACAAAGGCTTTACCGAGCTGGACAAGCAGGCCCATAAAATGTTTTATGCTTATGTCCTGGGAAGGATGGAGGAGAGCGACAGGAAGGTCAAAGTGGATTGGCGAAAACTAATCGAGGGCGGCTGTTTTGAATTCCTGCATCGCATTGTTTTAACCGACATCAAGCCACCCGTTTTCCACCGGCTGATGGCCGAGAAAGGCGACAAACTAAACGCTTGGGTGCTGGAAAAGCTGCAAGACAGGACAGGCGGTCTGCAAGGCGGGTTTTTTGGTAAATTCAGCAGTTATTTGTCTGATCCTGGTGAGAGCCTCCTAGAGAAGAAAATTCTTAAAGCCGCCCATTATCTGGCCACCAACTGGGAGTTTAAAATTATTTACCACATGAACGCCGGTCTTTTTGGTCTGGAGGAGACACGGTCTAAAATTGCTGATGAAATTGAGGAACATTTTGACTTGGCCGGGGTGCAAAAGCTCCAGCTTGGCAAAAAAACGAGCCATTTTCTTGATCTTGTCGGTCAACTGCGCTTCCAGCAGCGCTGGGCGCAGACCCCGAGGATACCGGAAACGTCGGTGATGGGTCACATGCTGGTTGTGGCTATGCTCGGCTACTTCTGCTCCCTGGAACTGGGCGCCGGCGACCGCCGCCTGTACAACAACTTTTTTGCCGGGTTGTTTCACGACCTGCCGGAAGTGCTGACCCGCGACATTGTTTCACCGGTGAAACGGTCGGTAGAAGGCTTGGATGAGCTGATTAAGGACATCGAAGATAGGCAGGTGGAGGAGAAGCTGTTGCCCTTGCTACCGGACTTCTGGCACCAGGAAATCAGGTATTTTATGACTGACGAGTTCAAGAGCAAAATTCAGCTTGCAGGGCAGACCTGCTTTGTTACTTCGGATAAAATAAACGTTGCTTATAACGGTGATGAATTTTCCCCCTTGGACGGGGAAGTGCTTAAAGCTTGCGACCAGTTTGCCGCTTATGTGGAAGCGTATCTATCCCTTACTCACGGCATCCGGTCGCCTTCGCTTTTGGACGGTCACCGGGAGCTGTGCTCTCTCTACAGGGACAAAAAAATCGCCGGGATTGACTTCGGCGCCTGGTTCACGGACTTTGCCGCTGTTTAACCTATTCCCCGCTAAGCTTGGCCGGGCAGCCTGTAAGTAAGCTGCCCGGCTTTTTGAGGTATTGCTTGGAGAGACTGCTTACTTGCTTTGCGCGGAGTATTTCAGGCGCGTCTGATGCAGTCTTTTTGTTTGCAGGACAAAGCTTTCCAGGCTGGCTTCGATGACAGGAGGAAAAGGGCTCCCGTCACTTTCGATGCTGAGAAAAGGCAGACGGGGATGTTCCTGCATGATTTTAGTGACCAGCTCATGGTTAGAGCAGATAGTTTGTTTTTCGGTATCAATGGTCTGTTTGATTACTGATTCGGCTATGCGCGAGGGCATGCAGCCAAAGGGACCGATGGAGATAACGCCGTCAACTTTGTCAATGATTTCGGTAAGGGCGCAGGCTAAAGTAAGGATCGCTTCTCCCGTCAGCCGCGGGTCGATAAATCTCGTGACGCTGCTAACCAAATGCTCTATGTCAATCAGGTGGTAATCGTAGAGCCCCGAGGCGGCCAGGATGTTCTTGATGATGCGCTCATACTTTCTCATCAGCAAGCCTTTGAGGCGAAACTTCAAGCGCTGTGGCATGGTGTTCTTGCCGCGCAGACCACGTGCCGCCAGGTAGTTGGTATAATAGACCCATTCCATCACCGGGGCCATGAGGGCGACGATGCCTTTTTCAGCCATTTGCTCAGCCAGATAGCGTTGCGAGAAGCCGTCCCGGCGTAGGTATATTTCGCCAATCAGCGCTATTTTCGGCGCCGTGGCCAATGGAGTATGAAGTGGGATCCCGGCCAGCAGGGAAGCTACTTTTTTTAATGTATCCTGCAATTCTTGCCAGCTGGAGCCAGCTACCGCAGTCAGGATCATTTCTTCCGCTTGCTTGTATGTTTGCCACCCCAAATCTTGCTCGGCTGACAAGGTAAGCACAGCGGCACGTATTTCTTCCATGACGTCTCCGATAATCACGGACCATAAAGCGCGTTTCGTAAAGTTTGTGCTCATGCCGCCGTAGCTGTTTTGCGAGGATAGTGACATCACGGCCAGGTCAGGGACGCTGTGCTTGTTGACCAGCATCTTAGTTAGAACATTGTACTGGGCGAAGCGGCAGGAACCTCCTGTGGTGGGCATAAAATAGACCGTTATCTCTCCTGGCTCCCGCTTATCCAGATAGTTGAACAGAGAGCCCATCGTCTGGATCAACGGCAGGCATTCTTTACAGGTAGAAAATTCTTTGCCTCTTTGCAAATCAGCATCGACAGAAGGAGGCAGGGCGACGGCGTTGATGCCGTGATAGCGGAATACGGCGGCCAGAATCCGGGCGGTAAAGTCTCCCATGGAAGGAATGATCAGTTTAACACGCTCATCGGTCAGACGGAGGTTTTCGCCACTGGAGGAGCGCACCACCCACTCCTTACCATGCTTGATTATTTCGGCTGGCAGGAAGGAATCATCTTCTTTGCCAACGAGGGCATTTTTTTCATCATAGCTTTTGACGATGTCCATAAAAGCCTCGATGCGCGTGTCGATGCCGGCGTCGGCAGTGTGCGAGTCAAGTTCCAGCGTCAGTGATGGTTTCTCAGCCATAATCTCACGGAAATAGTTAATTACAAAAGAGTCCGGCCCGCAACTGAAATTGGTGATATAGCAGCCGAAAAGATGCGGATGGCGCTTTGTGACCCTAGCCGCCTTCAGAATACCCATGCCGGCGGCCCAGTGCATGCTAGCGATAGGCTCCTCCTGGTCGTGGTCCAGCATATCATAAGGTAGGACCATGATGCCGCGGGAGGCGAACTTATGAGGGATGCCCATGTTGGCAAATCCTGGGAAAGCGTTATAAGAGCGGCCAAAAAGCACTACCGCAGGCTGACCTTTCGCGTCCGCCTGCTCTAACGCTTTCCTGCCGACTTCCTTGATTTGGGCGACGAACTCATTTTGCGCTTGGAGGGCGGCCTGAAAAGCGTTTTTGCTCGCTGTTTTGCTGGCGCCGAGTCTCGCTCCGAGTAGGAGCATTTCTTTTTCGCTGTCTGTATAGTCGTCAGGCATGTCCAGAACAGGGACAAGGACTTCGATGCCTTGCAAATCTTCTTGGAAAGTACGCCTTAAAACGTAAGGCTCTCCCTGGATCAAGGGGCAGGTGGTGCTGGGTGGGCAGCCTTTCTTCAGCGGTGTGGCACGCACATGCGGCATCAGGATATAATCCGGTTTTTTGGCGATAAGGTTTGCTATAAAGCCGTGCGCCAGCTCCACCGGGTAACAGAAGGGCGCTCTGCGACGCTCAAGGCCTTCTTCGTCCGCTGTGTCCGGCAAAACAATGCTGAAGCCGAGGCTGGTTATAAAGCGGTGATAAAAAGGATAGAGGCTGTTTGTCATCAGCGATAAGCTGATACCCACCGTTTTTCCGTTGGAGGCGGCGGGAACAAGTGGGCGCTCAAAGAGCAGCCTCTGTCGCTCCGCTACCAAGTCCAAGGCAGCAGTGTCGTGACTTAGCTCGATACGCTCGTTGTAATATTTATTGCACGCGCCGCCGAAAGGATAGGTTTTGCCAGCTACCTTGATGCGGGCGACGGTGCATTTGCGGTCGCAACGCTCCTTGCCTCCGGCACATTCAAAGGGCTGTCCGTACGCCACTTCCCTGGTGGACAGTTCCTGCAGGTCAAATTGACCTTGCGGCAAAAACCCTGCCGTAATTTTGTGCCATACTTCCAGCGCTACACCGAAGGCCCCCATTAAACCCGGGTCAGGCGGAACGATAATCTCCCGTCCGGTGAGGGCGGCCATGGCTAGCGGCACGGCCTTGTTGTAACAGACGCCGCCTTGCATAAATATTTTGCGCCCGACTTTGCGGCTGCTTTTCACGCGGGTAATGTAGTTAAGGCAGATGGCATAAACCAGCCCGGCGGCAATATCCTCGCTCTTAACGCCTTCCTGGATGGCGGTCTTAATATCACTGCCGATAAAGGCGGCACATTGGTCGTTAAAATTGGGCGGCTTTTCTCCTTTAAGAGCGTAAGCGGCGATATTTTCAGTGACGATGTTTAAAGTTTCTCTGGCCGCCTCTTCCAGAAAAGAGCCGGTGCCGGCGGAGCACGCCTCGTTCATGGCATAATCGGAAGGGACGCGGTTGATAATATAAGTATATTTGGCGTCCTGGCCGCCAATCTCAAAGATGGTATCTACCTCGGGGTCAAAGTAAACGGCGGCAGTGGTATGGGCGATAATCTCGTTGACAATGCCGTTCGTCAGGCCATGCAAACCGGCGATTTGCCGCCCAGAACCGGTCACGCCAAGTCCAATAATTTTTAATCCTGGTGGCACCTGTTCAGCAAGGGAACGGTAACATTGACGGGAGGCGGCCACAGGGTCGCCGCCGGTCCGCAGGTAGACGCCGGCAACGATGGCCTGATCCGAAGTGCGCATGAGTACCGCTTTAGTCGTGGTTGAGCCTGCATCTAGGCCAATAATGTACTCATCACCGACCGTGGCCTGCTGCCACGCTTGCTCCTTGAAAGAAACACGGTGCTGAAAAGAGGGCAGGGGCGACAGGAAATCAAAGGAAGAAGTATTGCCGACGCTGATCTTGCCACCCGCCCAGGGCCGCCCGTGTTCTGCCGCCCACAAGGCTGCTCCAAGCGCTTCAAAAGTGTCGTCAAAAGGAGAGGAAATAATTTGGAAGCCTTCCCTCTCCAGGTACTTCCTCATGGTTCTGTTTTTGGCGACACCGCCGATTAACAGGACCTTGCGAGCGCCGGCTTTTTTCAGTAATTCCGTGATTTTAGTGGCCATCATCCGGCCAAGACCTGCGACCACACGCCCTTTAGGCACCCCTTTGTTCATGGCGTGCGTGCAGTCGCTCTTGCTGAAAACCGAGCAACGGCTGGCCACTTTGTAGGGGGCGTCCAGGAGTGCCAGGTTTTGCGCCTCCTCGGGATCCAAATTCATGCGGCGAATTTGCTGCAGGAAAAACTCTCCTGTTCCCGAGGCGCATTTGTTGCCGGTGTGTACGGCAACCACCCGGCCGCTTCTATCGAGCTCGTAGACCATAAAGTTTTCGCCGCCGATGCTGGCGGCTGCTTCTACGTTTTCAGGCAAGTCGGCAAGGATATGCTGCAACGCAAGTTCCGTAGCTTCCGGCTCGGAGAGTTGCGGCAGGATTATCTGTTCCTTAAGTTTGCGCCCGGTTACGGCCAGCAGGGAGTCGGGCCCGACATATTCATGAAGCAGGTTTTCTAAAACTCTCCTCGCGTTGCCGTCATGTGGCCTGACAAGCTGCTTTTCAATCTTAAAGCGCCCTTCTTCAATCTCACCGGCGACAATTTTGATGTTGGAGGCACCGACGCAAATGCCAACGACGTGTTTTTTAGACAAAACTTTCACCTCTTTGCTGCGAATAAATTTCGGGAGACAATTATGATTGACAGTCACGCGCCTGTGTCCTCGCTGACAACAGGGAAAAGGAGGCGTTCCCCGTCGGTGTCTACAGTAACGGAGTCGCTATCAACTATCTCCCCGGCAATTAATTTACGAGCCAGTACGGTTTCTACTTCCCGCTGCAGATAGCGTTTGAGGGGGCGTGCGCCGTAGACGGGGTCGTACCCGGCGCGGGCGATGAATGTCCTTGCTTTAGCGGTCAGCTCTAGCGCGATGTGGCGTTCTTGCAGGCGCAGGCGCAGCAGGTCGAGCTGCAGATCAATGATCAGGGCGATTTCCTGCAGGGTAAGCGGTTTGAAAAGGACGATTTCATCGACGCGATTTAAGAACTCAGGTCGAAAGGTACCGCGCAGTTCGCTGAACACTTTTTCCCGCACCTGTTCGTCAATTACCCCGCTGGCGCGGAGACTCTCCAGCAGATAGGCGCTGCCGATGTTGCTTGTCATGATGATAATGGTATTTTTAAAGTCGACGGTGCGCCCGTGGCTGTCGGTCAGCCGGCCGTCGTCGAGAATCTGCAGCAGGACGTTGAAAACGTCCAAGTGCGCTTTTTCTATTTCATCAAAAAGAAGTACACAGTATGGCTTGCGGCGCACTGCTTCGGTAAGCTGGCCGCCTTCATCGTACCCGATGTATCCCGGAGGCGCGCCCAGGAGGCGGGCTACGGTGTGCTTCTCCATGTATTCACTCATGTCGATGCGCACCATGTTTTCCTCGCTGTCAAACAGCGACGCGGCCAGCGCCCGGGCCAGTTCCGTCTTGCCGACGCCGGTGGGCCCAAGAAAGATGAAGGAGCCGATAGGGCGTTTAGGGTCTTTTAAACCGGAGCGGGCGCGGATAACGGCATCGGAAACAGCCCGGACAGCTTCATCTTGCCCGATGACGCGCTGGTGCAGGATTTCTTCTAGGCGCAGCAGCTTTTCTTTTTCTCCCTCCAGCAGTCGGGAAACGGGGATGCCTGTCCAGCGGGCCACTACTTCAGCTATTTCCTCCGGCGTTACTTCTTCTTTGAGCAGGCGGGCCTTCCCGCCCGAGAGCAGCGCTTCCGCTTCTTTTAGTTTTCTCTCCAGTTCCGGGATTTTGCCGTACTGGTATTCGGCCACTTTGTTTAAGTCATAGCTGCGCTGGGCTTGTTCCATCTCATGGCGGGCCTGTTCAAATTCTTCGCGTCGCGCAGTCAGCCCGCTGATAGCGTCTTTTTCGCCTTCCCACTGGGCCTTGAGCGCGTCACGCTCTGCCTTCAGGTCAGATACTTCCTTTTCCAGGTCTGCCAGGCGGTCACGCGAAGGCTGGTCTTTTTCTTTGCGCAGGGCCTCACGCTCGATTTCCAGTTGCATAATACGCCGTTCCAGCGTTTCCAGTTCTTCCGGCATGCTTTCCGTTTCCGTGCGCAGCTTGGCGGCCGCTTCGTCCATCAGATCAATGGCCTTGTCCGGCAGAAAGCGGTCGGAAATATAGCGGTGGCTCAAGGTGGCCGCGGCTACGAGGGCGGCATCCTGGATGCGCACCTTGTGGTGCAGCTCATAGCGCTCCCGCAGTCCCCGCAGGATGGAAACAGTACTCTCCACAGTTGGCTCTTCGACCAAGACCGGCTGGAAGCGCCGTTCCAGAGCGGCGTCTTTTTCAATGTATTTGCGGTATTCATCCATGGTGGTGGCGCCGATGCAGTGCAGTTCGCCCCTTGCCAGCATGGGCTTTAGCATATTGCCGGCGTCCATGGAGCCTTCAGCCTTGCCGGCGCCCACTACGGTGTGCAACTCATCAATAAACAGGATAACCCGGCCTGCAGCCTTGGTTACTTCCTGAAGAACGGCCTTCAGTCGTTCTTCGAACTCGCCGCGGAACTTGGCTCCGGCCACCAGTGCGCCCATGTCCAGGGAGACTATTTGTCTCTCCTTTAAGCTTTCCGGGACATCCCCGGCTATGATGCGGCGCGCCAGCCCTTCAGCAATGGCCGTTTTCCCCACTCCTGGCTCGCCAATCAGCACCGGATTGTTTTTAGTGCGGCGCGAAAGCACCTGGATAACGCGGCGTATTTCCGCGTCGCGGCCGATGACCGGGTCCAGCTTGTTCTGGCGCGCCAGCGCCGTTAGGTCGCGTCCGTATTTGAGCAGCGCTTCGTAAGTTTCTTCCGGGTTGGCGCTGGTAACGCGTTGGTTGCCGCGTACGACCGTCAGCGCTTTTAGGAAAGCGGCCCGGTCCAGCCCAAGTCCGCGGAAAACGCGGGAAACGGGAGTGTCGGGCTTCTCGTCAAACACGGCCAGCACCAGGTGTTCCACGCTGACGTATTCGTCCTTTAAACGCTGGGCTTCGTCCTGGGCGCGTACCAGCAGTTGGTTTAAGCGCTGGGTGATATAAGTGGAACCCGCTCCGCTCACGGCGGGAATTTTACGGAGCGCTTCCTCCAGGCGGCTTTGCAGGAGGGCCGGACTTGCCCCGGCTTTTTCAACTAATCGGCGGATCAGGCCGTCTTCTGGCCCAAGCAGCGCCTGCAGGAGATGTTCCACATCGACGGCTTGATGGCTGTGCCGGATGGCCAGATTTTGCGCCTCCGCCAGTGCCTGCGCGGCTCTTTCCGTAAATTTGCTGCTATCCATCACTGTTAACCTCCTCATCTTCCCAGCTGGGACTCAGATTTTAAAAAAGCACGACTCACCGACAAATTCTCTCAGGATGGAGTTGGAGGGCACTTCCAGCGCATCTAAAGGGATGAAAGAGGACAAAAAGGTAAGCAGGCGTTTGGCGTCGATAAACTCGCGCTCGCGCGGCCCGATTTTTTGCAGGAGAGTTTCGGCAAATTCTTTCAAAACGGCGAATTCGTAGACCAGTGCGGAGTTAAACATAATGTCCGCCTCTTCCTGGACGTGGAAAATGCTGCGCTCTTCGCCACGGCGCACGGAGGGCCAGCGGCTTATGGTCGTCAGGGCATCGGTCCCCCGAAACTGGCTATCCCGGACAATACGGCGCAGCAGGCGGGTGTCCGTGGTGTGGATACGGGTGTGCCAGTCTACGTTCAGCGCGGTGAGCGCGGAGACATAGATCTTGAATTTACGGTGTCGCGGGATGGACTCGGTAAGACGCTCATTTAGGCCGTGAATACCTTCAACAATCAGGGGCTGGTCTTTCGGCAGCTTAATTGTTTTGCCGTTGTATTCCCGTAGCCCAGTGGCAAAGTTGAAGGTGGGGATTTCCACTTCCTCGCCGCCGATCAAGTGTAGCAGGTGTTTATTGAACAAGGCTAGGTCGATGGCTTCGATATGTTCGAAATCTGGGGCGTTCGCTTCGTCAAGCGGCGTGTGTTCGCGGTCCACGAAATAGTTGTCCAGAGAAATAGGAAGGGGGCGGAGGCCGTTAACCAGGAGCTGGGTGCGTAGGCGCTGGGCAAAGGTAGTCTTGCCGGAAGAGGACGGCCCTGCTATCAGGATGATGCAGATCTCCTCGCTCCGTTCTGTAATCAGGTCGGCAATCTGGGCGATTTTCTTTTCATGCAAAGCCTCGGAGATGCGGATAACGTCCGGGCCTTCGCCTTTATGGATCAGGTCGTTCATGCCGCTGACCGTGCCAAACCCCAGAATTCGCCCCCACCTTTCAGCTTCACGGAAGATTTCAAACAGTTTGCGCTGTGGGACAAATGGCGGCAAGGTGTGGGGGTTCTTTTCGTCGGGGAAGTGGAGTATGAGGCCCGGTTCGTGGTATTCCAGGGCAAACACTTGCAGATGGCCGGTACTGGGCAGCATGTAACCGTGCAGGGAATCCTGCATCTCGCCGAGAGAGTAGACGGTAAGCATGTCTTTGCTCAGATATCTGAAGAGCTGCAGCTTATCTTCAAGGCCTTCGCGCCGGAAAATTTCGGCTGCTTCCGTCAGCGTCATTTTTTTCCCCGCGAACGGCAGGTCAAGCTTTACCAACTCCCGCATCTTCTCCTCCAGCAAGGCTACGTCTGCGCTTGTTAACGCAGGTTCTTTGCTGATTTCACAGAACAAGCCCTTGCCAAGGGAGTGTTCTACCTTGACCAAGGCGTCCGGGTAAAGCAGGCGGGTAGCGTAAATAAGCAGGAACGTCAGGCTGCGATGGTAAATGCGTGCTCCTTCGGTGCTGGTCAGGTCGAGAAACTCAATTTGGGCTGGTTCAAAGGCAAAAAAAGTGAGTTCTTTTAGTTTATTGTTCACCACAGCGGCGATGATAGCGGCAGGGTACAGGTGTTGAACCTCCCTGCTGATGTCCAGCAGGCTGCGCCCTCCCTCTACAGTCATTACTTTCCCTCGGGGCAGTTTAATCTCCAGCGAAGGGTTCATGGGTGTAACTGTCATTTTGTCCCCCTGTTCTTGCTTCCGATTCCGTGGCCAGGCGTTTTTTCCCGCAACACGGCCCGATAGACCAGCCTACCACTTTTCCAGTATATTATAATCCAAAACTTCTTTGCGGTAAACAGGCACCCTTCTGCCTCCGCTCTGTGAGCGGGTCGAGTTCGTTGACAGTAGAAATCTTTTTTGGTAAATTCAATGCAGACTGTGACAGGGGGGAAGCGCCAGATGAGAGAAAATCTGACCAGAAAAATAATCGCCGCACACCTGGTAGCTGGTGAAATGGCTGCGGGGTGTGAAATAGCCCTTAAAATTGCTCAGACGTTGACGCAGGACGCTACTGGCACCATGGCTTACCTGCAGTTTGAGGCCATGAATGTGGAGCGCGTCAAGACGGAGGTATCTGTCTCTTATATTGACCATAATACGTTGCAAACCGGGTTTGAAAACGCTGATGACCACCGCTTCCTGCAATCGGTGGCCGCCAAGTATGGCCTCTACTTTTCCCGACCCGGCAACGGCATCTGCCACCAAGTGCATCTGGAACGCTTCGGCGTACCTGGCAAAACACTGCTCGGCTCAGACAGCCATACGCCTACCGCCGGTGGCCTCGGTATGCTGGCCATGGGGGCCGGCGGCCTGGATGTAGCCGTAGCCATGGCCGGCGGCCCCTTTCACCTGACGATGCCGCAGGTGGTCAAGGTGGAACTGCAGGGTAAGCTGCAACCCTGGGTGACGGCCAAGGACGTAATCCTGGAAGTGCTGCGCCGGCTGACTGTCAAGGGTGGTGTAGGCAGAGTGCTGGAGTACACCGGTCCTGGGGTGAAAAGTTTGTCCGTTCCGGAGCGGGCTACCATTACCAACATGGGCGCTGAGCTTGGGGCGACCACTTCTATTTTCCCCAGCGATCAGCTAACACGTGCTTTTCTCGCCGCCCAGGGGCGTGAGCGCGTTTGGTCTGAGTTGTTACCGGACGAGGACGCAGTGTATGATGAGGAACTCGTTATCGACCTTGCCGCTCTTGAGCCGCTGGTGGCTAAGCCCCACAGCCCCGATGCGGTGGTGAAGGTGAGTGAAGCCGGGCTCGTTCCGGTTTTGCAAGTGGCCATCGGCAGTTGCACCAATTCTTCTTACGCCGACCTGATGCAGGTGGCTAATATCCTCAGGGGCAGGAAAATTCACGCGCAGACCAGCCTGGTCATTTCTCCGGGGTCGCGTCAGGTTTTGGAGATGCTGGCCAGAAACGGCGCTTTGGCCGACCTGATAGCCTCTGGCGCTCGCCTGTTGGAGGCGACCTGCGGCCCGTGTATCGGCATGGGACAGGCGCCTTCCTCAGGCGCTGTTTCGGTACGCACCTTTAATCGCAATTTCCCGGGCCGCTCGGGTACAGACGACGCCGGTGTGTACCTAGCCAGCCCGGAGGTGGCTGCCGCTTCCGCGCTCGCCGGCCGGCTTGCCGACCCACGGACTCTCGGCCATTACCGGCGGGTGGAACTACCGGACAAATTCCTGCTGGACGATAGCTTAATTATACCGCCAGTGCCGGACGGGCAAGAGGTGGAAGTCGTGCGTGGCCCGAACATCAAGCCGCTGCCGGTCAGCAAGGAACTGCCGGAGATGCTCTCCGCCAAGGTCTTGCTGAAGGTGGGTGATAATATTACCACCGACCATATCATGCCGGCCGGGGCCAAGATTTTGCCGTTGCGTTCCAACATACCCGCCATCAGCGCGTATGTTTTTGCTGGCGTGGATACGAGCTTTGCTAGGCGCGCCGGGGAGGCAGGAAGCGGCGTAGTAATAGGCGGTCACAACTATGGTCAGGGCTCCAGCCGCGAGCATGCTGCGCTTGCTCCTTTGCATCTTGGCGTGAAAGCTGTTCTGGCCAAGTCTTTCGCCCGTATTCACCGTGCCAACCTGATTAATTTTGGCCTCCTGCCGCTCACTTTTGCCTGTGAGGAAGACTACGGATTGGTTGGTCAGGGCGATCTGCTGGAGATTGCTAATCTACGCAGTCAGTTGCGGCAGGGAAAAGAAGTGCAGGTTGCCAACCGCAGCACCGGGCAGTCCTTCGTCATGCACCATCATCTGACGCCGCGCCAACTGGCCATTATCCTAGACGGCGGCCTGCTGAACCACACAAGAAAAACAGCCTCCTAACGGGGCCTAGCCAGAATCACGCCTCATTTCTTGTCGTTTTGCGAAGATGTTTGTGGGAGAGGGCCTCTCCTTCTTCGTATGCTGGCCGGTTTTTCCCCAGGGAAAGATGACCCATAGCCTGGAGCCACATGCCGCTGACTTCAGCCATGGGGAGGTCAAGCGGCAGGCCTTGCAGGCAGCAATGATCTAGCGGGCAGGTACTTTAGCCTGCGTCAGGTACTCGTAGGCGGAAAGGTATTCCGTCTGCGGCGAGGAGAATCCGGCGGACAGAAGCATGTCTGTCAGAGCCGCCGGTGTCAGAAAAACGGACGTTTCCCCGACCAATCTTTCCATACGCTGCAATACTCGGATAGAGGGGCTTTGCGGGGTAAAGTCCAAGATATATAGGCTGCCACCGGGGCGCAGCACGCGGAAAGTTTCCCGGATAGCCTGCTCCTGTCGCGGGAAGTGGTGGAGGGCGTCTACCATTGTGGCTAAATCGAAAAAGTGATCCGCAAAAGGCATGCCAGCAGCATCGCCGAGAAAAACACGGTCAGCGGGCAGGACGCTCTGCGCTCTCTTAAGCATGGACGAGGAAGCGTCCAGTAGCCAAGTATCGGCTCCGGCCTCCCGCAACCGGCGGGCCAATCTCCCGGTTCCCCCTCCTACGTCAAGGACACTCTTTCCTTTGGGCTCAGGCAGCCTAGTCAGCAGCGCCGTACCCTGACGTTGCTGTAACCTGCCCAGCATAGTGTCATAAATTGGCGCGAGGACGGAGAACATATTCATTAAGCCGGACTCCTTTCCACGGCCTAAGGTAAATTTTTCTTTTCGGCAGGAGGAAAAGTCGCCGGCCGAGAGAAGATAAATGTAAATACAAAATAATCAAAGAGGTGTTATAAAATGATGCATCCTTTTCGCTGCCAGATTTGTGGTGAAAGCTACCTGGGAGGCTATCCTCCCGAACGCTGCCCGTTTTGCGGGGCGCATGGCCGCTGGATGGTAGGAGCGGCCGAGTGGATTCGCAGTGGACAAACAGAAATGTGTGAGCAGAGCAAGCAGGACTGCCTGGCAGCCATGCAACTCGAAGTAGGCAACGCCGCCTTTTATAAGTGTGCCCAAAACAACGCCCAGACACAAATAACCGAGTCTATTTTCAAGCGACTGCACAAGCAAGAGCTGGAACACGCGGAACTTTTGGCTGAAATGGTTGGTGTTCCCGAGGCGGCGCTGCCCGCAGAATCTTGCGCCGGCGACAATGACGCCCAAAATCTGACGGAGGCCCATGCCAGGGAACAGCGAGCCATCATCTTCTACCTGCAGGCAGCAGACCGTGCTCCGGAAAAAAGAGTGCAGGAAGTTTTCCGGGCGCTGGCGGAAATTGAAGCCGAGCACCTGAAAATCTCCAACGTTTACCGGTAAAGCACACAGAGAGAAAGAGGTGCAGACTTGCACCTCTTGGCTTTTCTAAGATAATTTGCGCAAATTGTCGGCCATCTGGAGCAGCTTGCGCGAAATATCGCCCTGCGCCTCCAGCGCGGCCAATACTTCTTCGCTGGCCGCAGCCTGGCTTTGGGCGATGGTGCCGGCCTCTTTAATGCCGCCACTCATAGTACTCATGTATTCGACGATCATACGGGTGATGACGGCGATTTTCTTAATGGAGACGCTACTTTTTTCGGCCAGCTTGCGGATTTCGGCGGCGACTACGGAAAAACCCTGCCCCGCTTTCCCGACCCGTGCCGCCTCGATAGCAGCGTTTAAGCCGATAATATTGGTCTGCTTGGCGATGTCTTCAATCAGCTTCAGGATATCCTGCGTCTTTTCCGCTTCGGCTGTAGCCTGAAGGGAAGTGCTGGCTAATGTTTCACTGTGGGCGGCCAGCTTTTCCGCTTCATCGGCCAGTTGTTCCATGCCGGTGCGGATCTGCTCTGAGGAGTCGTTTAGCTGCGTCGCTGATTTTAGCAAATCTTCGGCTTCGTCATGAATTTTACGAAACAATTCCTCCCGGCTTTCCACGATGCCGACCAGCAGACGTGAAGCTGTGGCGTCCATGACAGCCAGGTTTTCTTTCATATTGTCCTTCAGCAACTGTTTAACTTTTTCCACGCCGGTGACTTCCACTACCATCTGCAACGTCAGATCATTAAGTCTGGGGACAAAATCCGGCAGCGTCTGGATGCCAAGCTTACGGGCTAGCTGCATGGCTGGTGCGTCGGGCTGGACGTCGGCTACCCACTGGACGCGGATAGAGGGCATGCTCGAAAGCAGGCTGAGAACAGCCAAACCTCCGCGACCACCGCCGATAATGCCGATGTTCATAAATCCCACTCTCCCCTACTGAGAATCTCCGCTGTCGTGTTAATTCTACCACTGCCGCCCATGTCCTGCTCAGTTCGACATTTTTCTAAGGTTTAGCGAAAAAGTTTGCTATAAATCACAGCGCGTCGATTTCCGCCTTGTTATAATGAAAGCATAGATTAGGCTAGGAGGATGGTTAAATCATGAAAAGACAAATTATCCGCATTGACGAAGAAAAATGTAACGGCTGCGGCGTCTGTATCCCTGCTTGTGCCGAAGGTGCGCTGCAGATTGTAAATGGTAAAGCGCGTCTTGTTGCCGACAAGCTCTGCGACGGACTTGGTGCCTGTCTGGGGGAGTGTCCGCAAGACGCTTTGATTGTCGAAGAGCGGGAAGCCGAGGCCTTCGACGAAGCAGCCGTTCACACCCACCAGCACAACCAGGCGGCCAAAGAGCAGAGCCAAGAGCAGCCTTACGGGTGCGGCTGCCCGGGTACCCACACCCGTGTACTGGCCGGCAAAGCCGAACCGACCTCTCTGCCGGCGGAAGGCGGCGAACCTTCCGCGCTTGGCCAGTGGCCGGTGCAGCTCAAGCTCTTGAACCCGGCGGCGCCTTTCTTTCAGGACGCTGACCTGCTGGTAGCCGCTGATTGCGTACCCTTTGCCCACGCTGCATTTCACCGCGACCTGCTGCGCGGGCGGGCCGTGGCCGTAGGCTGCCCGAAGCTCGACGACGCGAATTCTTACGTGGAAAAGCTGACGGAAATCATCCGCCATAACCAGCTACGCAGTATTACCGTAGCTTATATGGAGGTACCCTGCTGCAGCGGACTGGTCAGCATAGCCCGCGAAGCCGCCCGGCGCTCCGGGTACAAGCTGCCTATAGAGGCAGTAAAAATCGCTCTTGACGGCACAGTAGCCGAAAGGCAACAGCTAGACATCCCGCTTTAAACGAGTGTAGCACCCCGCCAAAACGGGTGCTATTTTTTTATGCAGCCGTTTTTTTATGCTCCAAGGTAGCGGCGAGTACCGCTTTCGAGGACAAAGAACTTACCGCTAGCTCCCCAAAGGGGCTGATTTCCCGACATATCGCACAGCACAGCGCGCATACTGCCATGCCGGGCAAAAAGCGCCAGCAGTTCAGCCGTATGCCCGCTGTCGGCGATGGCCCAGAGGTCAAACGGCGCCTCGTAGAGCGCCAAATCCTCGGCCAGCGGCAGGCCGATAAAGCCGCCGTCTTCGGCATCATAAAGCAGGTCGTAGGCGCGGTAAAACAACGGCTCCGGGAAGGGGGGAAAGGCCATTTCCTCGGCGCAAGGAGAGGCGGAGGTGCCAAACACCCGGCAGACTAGCGGCCGGTCGGCGTAAATAGAGCAGTGCTGCGATTCCTTTTCATCATGGACGAAGGGGCAGAGGAGCTTGTTCTCCTCCTCTAGCGTACCTAGGCGCTCAGCAAAAAACGCGGACAGTTCTTCTTTAGCTAAACGGCTAAACAGGACATGCAGGATATGCACATATTCCACATAAGACATCAGAATGGTGCCGTGGCAGCAAAGGTTGCAGGACGGCGGGCAAGCGTAAGGCGGCATGTGCGTGAGCGTTTCGCGGACAAGCGCCATCCGCTGGGCGGCGTAGGCCGTCATCTGTTCCGGCTTATCAACAACCTTGGCGATGATGCTCCCGAAGGGAAAAGCGAGTTTCATGCTTCAAGCCTCCTGCCGCCCTTTTCGCCGGATAACCGGCGATTCCTGCCGAAAATTTTGCTAAAAATAAAGCGGTGGGGTTAGAATAGACGGTGATTTCCTTAGCGTTATAGCAGGAGTGAATGTTAGATGCCAGCCATCTTAGGCCAAGCCAGGGAAAGGCTGTTGCTGTCCCCTTACATCTTGCAGACCCTGCCACAGGTGGAGCGGGAGCTGAACGTCTGGCGCACCCGTGCCGCCTCCATTCCGGACAGCGAGCTGCGGAAGCAGGCGCTGGCCAGTATCGCCGGGAAAAGGTTCCACTGCCAAGGCGGCGCTGTTTACACTTTATATGTCCCCAAAGGGCAGGCTCGCCCGCTGCTGGCGTTCATCGTGGCGCTGCAGACCATCAGTGACTACCTGGACAACCTTAGCGACAGGGTTCCCGGGGCGGAAGAAGCGAGCCTTCGCGGCTTGCACAACGCTGTTACCGAGGCGGTGGATCCTGCCGCGGAACGCTCCTGCTGGTATGCTTATTATCCTCATCAAAATGATGGTGGCTACCTTGACGCGCTCGTTTCTGTTTGCCGACAGGCGATTACTTTTTTCCCCGGGTATCGAGATGTCCAGGAAGAGGTGTCTCGTCTGGCCTCCCTCTACAGCGACCTGCAGGTTCTAAAGCATCTGGAGGCGCAATCACACCCTGCCAGGCTAGCCCGTTGGGCCAGCCGGCCGGTCAGCCTTGCCCCCGGAGTCGCCTGGTGGGAGTCTGCCGCCGCCGCCGGCTCGACGCTCGGTATCTTCGCGCTGGCTGCCGCTGCCGCCGCCGGACCTGTCTGCCGCAAAACAACGGAGGGCCTGCTGGCGTGTTACTTCCCCTGGCTGGCGGGTTTGCACATCTTGCTTGATTATTTTATTGATCTAGACGAGGACCAGGAAAGCGGTGATGTGAATTTTGTCGCCTGCTACCCCGACTTGGAAGCGGCCGAGCAGGGATTGATCCGCTTTCTGGATGAATCCCTGCACCGGGTCTTGCGCCTGCCGCGCCCTGCTTTTCATCTCATGGTAGTCAAGGGCCTGCTGGCACTTTATCTTTCCGATCCGAAAGCGCTAGCGCCGACCAGAAAAAAAACAGCGCAGCGCCTGCTGCGGGCAGGCGGCGCCGAGACCCTCTGGCTGCACCGTTTTTGCCTTGGCCTGCGTCGAGTAGGCCTGATCTAAGAGCTACTGCAGCATACGGTCGGCCAAGCGGGCGAGAACAGCCCGCGGCGGCCTGTCTGGCAGCAGCATCAGCTTGCGTTTGGCACGGTGGATAATGGTTCGGCTTTTCTCCCTGATTTTTTCGAGAATGCCACTGGTTTCAAGGCCATCGCGAATCAGGGCGAAGCTTTCCATTCCGAATTCCCGCCTCTCAATGATGGAGCGCAGTACCGGACCGTGGTCAGGGTGCTGCAGCAGCCAAATTACCGGCAACGTCAGGTAGCCCTCGGTCAAGTCCTGAAAGACAGGCTTGCCTGTAACGGCGGGAGTACCGCAAAAATCAAGCAGGTCGTCGCGCATCTGAAAAGCATAGCCCAGCTGCAGGCCAAAGTCGGCTAGCAGCCGGCACTGCACAGCAGGCAGACCGCAGACCTGACCCCCGGCCTGGCAACAGGCACCCAGGAAAAAGGCCGTTTTTTTGTGGATATATAACATATATTCCGCTTCCGTCAGTTGGCAATCATAACGGCGGGCGTACTGCTCGATCTCGCCTTCGCACATCAGGCTGATGGCCTGCGACAGATGGTCGAGGATGTTGGTCCGTCCCGGCCTGGCCAGCAGGGAAAAAGCACGCGCAAAGAGAAAATCGCCGTAAAGCACGGCCTGCTGCTCACCCCATCTTGCCGCCACAGTAGGCCGGCTACGCCGCAGGGCCGCCCGGTCAATCACATCATCATGAATAAGGGAAGCCGTGTGGATTAACTCTACGGCTACAGCCACGTCCACCAGTTCGCCGCTCTGCGCAGGCAAAAAAGACCCGCCAAGGACTACCAGCGCCGGACGGAGACGTTTGCCCCCGGCGATGATGCTGTCGGCAAAAAGCGGCGTCCACCGGTCGTCGCTGCGGCAGATTTCCTCTAGCCGCCTCTCAACCTGTTCTATTTCGTCAAGCCCTTGTAACTCCGGCAAAGAAAGCTGGCCACTCGTCAAATAATCACCGCCGTCTCTGTTGGTAACATCTAGCGTAGCCGGAAACAGACGCAAATATTCTCCGCACCCTCAAGGAGCGTCAAAGCTTGGCAGGAAAAAGCGCCCCGACGTCGAATACGCTAAGCAAGTAACAGTTGCGAGGTGTAACGATGCAGCACCCGTTAGTCGTGATTGGCGGTGTGGCGGCAGGCATGAGCGCCGCCTCCAAAGCGCGCCGCCTGCGGCCTGACTGGCCGATAATTGTTTACGAGAGGAATAACTTTGTCTCTTACGGCGCTTGCGGCCTTCCCTACCACCTGTCCGGCGTCGTTCCTGACTACCGCAAAATGATTATCCGCGACCCGGAATATTACCGCGAAAAAATGAAGATCGAAGTTTTTGTCCGCCATCAAGTCCTTTCCATTGACGTGGCGGAAAAGCAAATCCTGGTCAAAAAGCTGGAAACCGGGGAAACATTTTACCAGCGCTATGAAACGCTCATCTATGCTACCGGTGCCAGCCCCCTCATTCCGCCTGCACCGGGGGTAACCCTGCCGGGTGTTTTTACACTCCGGACGATGGATGATGGCCTTTTGCTGCACAGTCGTCTGCAAGACGCCGCCGTCAGAAGGGTGGTCATTGTGGGCGGTGGCCATATCGGCCTGGAAGTGGCCGAAAACCTGCGGTTACTAGATAAAGAGGTCTTGGTCATAGAAAAGGAAGACCGGATTTTGGCCAGCATGGACCCGGAGTTCTCCGAAATTATCCGCCAGGAGCTAGACAGGAACCGTGTGGAACTGCGCTGCGGCGAAGGACTGGTCGCTTTCAAGGGGAACGGGCATCTACAGGCGGTAGTGACCGAAAAAGGTGAATACCCCTGCGACTTGGCGCTCCTTTGCATCGGCATCAAGCCCAACTCTGATCTGGCTCATCAAGCGGGGATTGCTCTTGGTTTTCAGGGAGCGGTAGCCGTTGACCGGCAGATGCGTACCAACATTCCCGGCATCTTAGCGGCCGGAGACTGTGCGGAAACTTATCACCGCCTGCGGCGGAAAAACGTCTACATTCCTCTGGGGACGACAGCCAACCGCCAAGGCCGGTTGGCCGGCGAGAATGCCTGCGGCGGCCAGGGCGAGTTTGCCGGCGTTCTGGGTTCCACCGTAGCCAAGATTTTCGACTTAGCTTGTGCCACTACCGGTCTTACGGAGCAGGAAGCCGCCCGCGCAGGGCTGTCAGCGGCAGCAAGCACTGTGGAAACACTGGATCACGCCATTTATTATCCCCAAGCACGCCGCCTCCACATTAAACTGGTCTATGACCGTTCCAGCTCCGTCCTGCTCGGCGGGCAGATTGTCGGCTACGAAGGCGTCGCTTACCGCGTCGATATCCTAGCCACGGCCATCACCAAGCAGATGACGCTCGCTGAGCTTGCCGAGGTAGACATGAGCTATACCCCTCCGTACAAAGGCGTCTGGGAAGCGGTAGTAGTGGCCGCCAACGTGGCTCATTCCGCGTGGGAGGAAGGAATAACAGGCGTGTAAACTGCCGGAGCTATACCCTCACCCCAGCTTTTTCTTCCTGAGAATAGGAGGTCTCTGGTGAATAAATTATCTATGCGGCGGAAGAAGCATAAAAGAATCGTTTATGTTATTGCGGTTATGACCGCGGCTACGCTAGTCTTTACTTCAGCCGCCGGATATTATGCGCTTCGTTCCGCCGCCCCCCGTACCCCTGTCGCCTCCAGAACCACAGAGCAGGTGATTGCCGACCTCCAAGCCCGCCTCAGCCAGTATGAAAGCAGCCTAGAAAAGTCGCCGGACAACCTTAATCTTCTGGTGATGATCGGCAACAGCTACTACCAACTCGGGCTCGCCTATTTCTACAGCGGTGACGCGGAAGCGTCGCGCGCCAATTTTGCCAAAGCGCTCCAGCCTTACGGCCGCGCCCTGGAACTTGACCCGCAAGATGTGGATGTCCGCGTGGACCGCGCCGTAGCCGCTTTTCAGTCCCACAACCTTGATTTGGCGGAGCAGGAGTTTAATAAAGCCCTCAGTTTAGACCCCCAGCATGCCCAAGCCTATTTCAACTTCGGCGTTTTCCTCCATGTCGGCCGCGACCGGCCCGACGAGGCGCTCAAGCAGTGGCGGCAGGTTATAGCGCTCAACCCAGCCGATAACCAGCAGCTTGTCGCCGCAGCGCGGCAGTGGATTACCCAAGTCGAAGGGGAAAGGCCACAGCCGCCGCCCCTTCAGCCACAGAACTAAATACTGGGGAGTAGATAGTGACCTGGTGACGCTCCCGGACTTCAAATCCGGTGGCGGGCGCGCTCCGTCCGCGGTGGGTTCGATTCCCACCTACTCCCGCCATAAAAATTAAAAAAATTTTCCTTTGCCGGAACTTTCCCCCCTTACTCGCTGTCTAATTAAACAGCGGGTGATGCGGTAAAACAGACCCGCGAGGCCAGGTGCAACCGATAAGCGCTGGCTTTTGAGGATAAATACATAAAGAAGGGGGGCGCCGCAGAGGCATACTGCCTAGTGCCTTGAAGCGTTGCTGTTGTGTTTGTGCCTGGAGAGGTAAAGAAACAAAAAATAAGGAGTGAAGAGATTGTTTAAGACAAACAGGAAAAAGATTTCCATCCTGCTCGTTCTGGCCATGGTCATGACCATGCTGGCGGGCCTGGCCGCCCCGGCCGGGGCGACGACCCCGAGTGTAAACGTCAGGGGTGTTTCGGTGAATGTAGCTCCGGTTACACCTGCTACACTTGGGCTGGTTGAGCTAACTAACGCCGCGGAAAGAGTGGTTGCCGGCGGAAGCAGCTTGGAGGTTGAAGTAAGGCTGCCTGCGGGCTTCACCTTCCGAACCGATCCGGCTCCGGCGCTGGGCAGTGTAAGACTGAACGGCGCAGTCCCTGCCGCAGCAGCACTTAGCGCAGGGCCTACTCTCGAAGCCATAGATACAGTAGATAATCGCCTTGTGCGCTTCACTGTAGCCCCGCCTGATGCTGACATCAACAACCTTCGCTTCTTGATGGGAAGGATTAACATCCCCACAGCTCACCGGGGAGCGATTAACGCCGAAGTAAGGCTTAGGTCGTTTGTGCCGGGCGTTGGTGGCCAGGAAGTTACCCAGGAAGTTACCATGTGGGAGCAGACTGCCACTGTGCAAGTCGGCAACGTGCTTGCCGCCGGCACCGCTTCGGCAGCCGTAACCAAACCGACCATTCAGCGCGGTGTTGCCGCCCAGGCTGCTGGCAATATTACCATCACGGAGAATGTGGTGGGCAGCATTCCGGTAGCTGCCACAATTACCCTTACCGCTCCGGCGGGCGTGCTGTTTGCTGCAGCGCCCACCGTTGGAGAAACGGGCGGACTAGTCGCCGCTCCTGACGTCCTTCAGGTTTATCCGAGACGCGACGTTGTAATAAATGTTACAACAGCGTCAACCATCGCTAGGTCGGTAATCACCGTTTCCGGCATCCGCTTTAACGTTGAGCCGCAGGTGGCGGACGGCGATGTGGGCGTAACAATCGTCGGCAGCGCTAACAGCAACGTAACACCTGCGACCGTAGCTAACGCAGCCGTAGGCGCAGTTGCCGTAGGACAAGTGACGGTGGATGCCGACCCCGCGACTCCGGCTGCCGACCGCGTTGTAACTGCCGGCAGGCTTGACGCTGCTATTGCCAGCATCAGGCTGAGAGAAACTACTGCCGGAGCTATCCAGCCGGGCAGAGTGGTCAGCTTTACGTTGCCGGTCGGGTTTACCTGGGATGCCGCACCCGCACCCGCACCCGCAATAGATAATGCTGATCCCGGATTTACCGCTCCTTCTGCGACTTCTGATGCCGGCAGAACCGTTTCCTTCTGGACAAGTGGTGTTAGCACTGCGCCGGTGACAAGAGTATTTGGGGGTCTATTAATCAACGCCAGCGCTACCGCGCCAGCGGGGGATATCACAGTAACAGTCGGCGGCACGGCGGGTGTGAGCGGCACAGTTGTTGTCGGCCGTGCGCGTACCCCGTACACCGTTACCGCAGTCACCGCCCCCAATCTTCGTGCCGACCAGCGTGGTCAGCTCTTGGGCAACCTAGTTGTCACAGAGAATTTTGCGGGCGCCTTCAGAGGAGTAGCAGGAAATTTATTAACGGTTACCCTTCCTGTAGGCGTGACCCTTTCTGCGGGAGTTACCCCCACGGTTGTTGCTTCGGGAGGCCCCGGAACAATGGCCGCGGGTACAGTGAATGTACCTGAAGGCCGCCGTAGCTTTACTGTAGAGACGGCCGCAACCGCTTCAATGGCAGTTACCACCTGGACCATCTCCGGCCTGCGGGTTGACCTTGACCGCGTGCCAGTGGGCCCCATCACCGTTACCGCAGGCGGCACGGCGCTTATTGCTCCCGTAGCAGATGCCGCTGCCCTAGGTATTGCAGGCGTTGGGGTTACCACTGTTGACGCCGCCCGTGCTTTGGTTGGCACAACTGTCGCCAGTGTAAATCTTGGCAACGTTGTCTCCGCCACCGCCACCCGCTCCGTCTTCACCATCGGCGCCCTCTCCTTCCTCCGTGACGGCGTAAGCACCCCCATTGACGCCGCTCCGGTTGTCGTGGATGGCCGCACCCTGCTACCGCTGCGCTTTGCCGCTCTGGCTGTTGGCGTCAGCGGAGAGAGCATCATCTGGGATGCCGCCCGCCAGACAGTGACCATGCTGCGTGGCGACCGCGTCGTCCAACTGCAGATCGGCAGCAGGAATATGCTGATTAACGGCGTCCCGATACCGATGGATGTGGCCCCGAGCATTGTTAGCGGCCGCACCGTCCTGCCCATCGCCTGGCTGGCGCTCGCCCTGCGGGCCGATGTCGCCTGGGATGCCACCGCCAGAACCGTTACCGTCACCACCAACTAACATCATCAAAAACCAAGACCCCGGAGGGAAGCCTCCGGGGCTTTCTTTTATCGCACTGCCTAACAGTGCGATGCGGAATCACGTCAAAGTCGGCTCTTTCGTCATTCTCACCGACTGATAATGAGGTTGCGGGGAACATGGCTTTGTGCTAAACTGGGAATTGAAGGGGGTGTGGACTGTGGAAGAGCAGAAAAGGGACATTGCTGAAGAATATCGCCAACTTGGGCAGTCTTTATTCCTAGGGGGCTGGGTGCAAAGCGAGCTAAAAGACATCCGGCAGGAGATACGGGATGTCCGGCTGGAACTAAAAGCTGTGGAAAGCAGTCTGCGCCAAGAGATAGGTGCTCTTCGCCAAGAGAGTAAAGAAGAAACTGCTTCTTTGCGCCAGGCGATAGGTGCTGTGGAAAGCAGTCTGCGCCAAGAGATAGGTGCTCTTCGCCAAGAGAGTAAAGAAGAAACTGCTTCTTTGCGCCAGGCGATAGGTGCTGTGGAAAGCAGTCTGCGCCAAGAGATAGGTGCTCTTCGCCAAGAGAGTAAAGAAGAAACTGCTTCTCTGCGCCAAGAGATTCTCGGTCTTCGCCAAGAGAGCGCTTCTTCGCGGCAGGAGATGGAGCAAAAACTAAATGGCTTGCAGGGGTGGGTAATTGCAACGCTGCTGACAGTAGCTGTGTCTACAGTAGGCTTGGCTCTTTTTCTGCGGTAGGATAAGAAAACTAAACTCATCAAAGCAACAGCCCCCGGAGATTTCTCCGGGGGCTGTTATGGCTTGTTTCTGGTTTTACACAATTTCGCCGCAACTTCAAAGGGAGTTGCCAAAGCACGGCGCGGATTTACCGGGGCTTTTTGGCAAGCAACAAGCCGCAGCACCCAAAACTTATGTAAATCTCTACATAACAGCCCATGAGGTCAGTCTCTCCGGACAAAATTTCCGGAGGTTCGAGTTTAAAGCGCTGGTTTTTTTCGGACATGTTCACGGCGAAAAGGCCGTTGTGCAAGTTTAAAAACTCTCCGACTGCAGCATGAGCCATTTCTTCATCATCGGTCACATCGATTTTGGCAAAGGCGGAGGCCAGCCTATAGAAGAATTCTTTGGTCATATAAAGATTGCTCAGAAGTTCACCATCAGGGCCGATAAGCGTTTGCTGCGCTACCAGTTCGGCCTCTTTAGCATTTTCGGCGGGGTGTGGCGCCAACCAAGGCTGTTCGTCAAGAAAACGGACAATATTGCGCAGTAAAAGTGCGACGTAGTCCTGGCATAAAGCTTTAGTATGGTCACACGCAGCGAAGGCGAGGAGCTCTTTAACAATCTTGTCCGGGTCGCCGTTTTGCAGAGCCATAATCTGTATCTGGCTTAACCCCGACTCCTTCTCAAAAGCAGTCAGTTCCTTTTCAAGCTGTTCGTAGCTCAGATAACCCATATCGATGGCAGCCTGACTCAGCCGCAGGTTAGCGCTTTCCGACTGCGTTTTCAGCAGTTCACCTACCTGACTGTCTGTCAGATAACCCTTTAACTCGGCTATTTCGCCGAACTTTTTGTCCATGGTACGCTGTAGCTGAGTGACTTCTTCTACCTGTTTCCCAGTCATCAGCCCTTGTTTTATGGCCAACATGCCAAGCTTCACCCGGACATTTTGCTGTGATGCGAGCAGCTCTTTCAGTATGTCTGCGGTCAACGTTCCTTTGTTCAGCAGAAAGTGGCCAAAATACTTGTCATACATCTGCTATTACCTAACCTTTCAGCCTGGCCAGTATTTGTGTCAGTTGGTCTTTCTTCCAGGGCTTCTGAATAAAGTCAACCGCACCCAAGTCTAGTGCCGTACGGAGATTTTCTTTAGTTCCCAACGAGGAAAGCATAACCACTTTTACACCCGGATGAATCTTTTTCATGAGCTTCAGGCACTCCAACCCGTCCAGTTCCGGCATAACTATATCAAGGAAGACGATATCCGGCCGGGTTTCCTCGAAAACCTTGAGGGCTTCATCGCCCCTTGTTGCCTGAAAAAGTTCATAGGTGCCAAATTGAGCGAGGAAATCCGTCAGTTGTTTCCTGATAAGCAATGAATCATCACAGACCAGTACTTTTGCCGTAAACTGAGACAAGCCCATCCCTCCTGATATGTTAGTCGTGATACTGTTCCAGACGCCGCCTTAGCGGCATGATTCCCGGTATTCCAGATATCGTCATCTATTCGCCATCTTCTGACAGGTTCCTTCCTGGAGTAGCGCTTTTACAGGCAGGACCGGAAAAAACGACCGCCAAAAGGGGCTCCATTAAACACAGCCAAACTAGGGTTGTAGTCCGTTTTTCTAATCAGGTTTCAGTGCGGATTCCTTGATTCGCAGGAGCATAAAGATTCCCGCCAGATAAATCAAGGCTACGATAATTGCGGACGTGAGAAAGTCAATATAGAGGCCGGAAAAACCCGCTATAATCGTGGCGGCCCCGAAGATGGTGCCTCCTACGCCCCAGTAGGTGCCCATCCGGCTTCCCCTGAAGACCTTGACGGTAATGTCTCCCAAATAAATGGCTTCGACTGTATCCCAGACACCATCTGTGATGCCGTCGATGATTAGTAGCAAGAGGAGAACTGTTAACATTAGCTCATGGCTTATCTGCTCCAGTAGTGGTAGCAGAGGATAGGAGATAAAAATAACAGGGCTGATAATGGCGCTCGCCACTAGGTATGGTTTCCTGCCGTGAGTATCAGATAATTCCCCGGCAATATATGAACTGAGCGAGTCAAAGATGGTGATTATCCCTAGGCCAAGGCCCATCAGCGGTACGCCGCCGATGTCGGCAAGAAAGGCCAGCAGGAGCGGATAATAAAAACCATCTGCGAAGGAGACAAAGGCATTCGCGGTAAGTATCGCTTTGTAATTTTTGTCTTGCCTGGATGGTGGTACTTTCATAAAGGTTGAGCCCCTTAGGCGCATTCGCCAGGATGTTTTTCCGGGTGGTATTATTATACTCTATGTTTTTACCTGTCACAACAAGCTTCGTTGTGCCGCTCCTTGCCCTTGGCCGTTAAAATGAGTATAATTAAAGAAAAATACGTCAGCGGGTGAAAAAAATGGCTGAAAACTGGCGGCAACCGTTCCTGCGTGCTTTGCCGGCTGTAGATGTGGTTGTGAGCATTTACCAGCGGACAGCGCCGGCAGCTTATCCTCACAACCTGTTAGTGCGGGGCGTCCAGGAAATCGTCGCCTCTTTGCGGCAGCGTATTTTATCAGCCACGAGCGAAGAGCAGTTGGCAGGGCTGGCTATGACGCCGGAAGAGATAGCCCTGCGCTTGGATGCTTGGCTGCAAACGCTGGACCGTCCGGCACTGCGCCGGGTGATTAACGCTACGGGAACTGTTTTGCACACGAATCTGGGGAGGGCGCCGCTGGCGGCAGCGGCTAGGCAGGCGGTACTGGCGGCGGCCGGCTTTTGCAATCTGGAGCTTGATTTGGCGGAAGGGAAGCGCGGTTCCAGACACGACTTGGTGGAAAAGCTGTTGATCAGTCTGACCGGCGCGGAGGCGGGCTGTGTCGTGAACAACAATGCGGCGGCGGTGTTGCTTTGCCTGAACACGCTGGCCGCCGGCCGGAAGGTGATTGTTTCCCGCGGTGAACTGGTGGAAATAGGCGGTAGCTTCCGTATTCCGGAGGTGATGAAGGCGAGTGGCGCGCGTCTTGTGGAAGTGGGGACGACCAATAAGACGCGCCTGTCCGACTACCGGGAGGCCCTGGACGACGAGACGGCGCTTATTTTCAAGGTCCATACCAGCAACTACCGGGTGGTGGGCTTTACTGCGGCCGTGGACGTCGGCGAACTGGCGCCTCTGGCCAGAGAGGCCGGGCTGCTGCTGCTGGAAGATCTGGGCAGCGGCGTGCTGGTGGATCTTGTTCCTTTTGGTTTGGCCAAAGAGCCGCTGGTGAAAGAGCGTATTGCCTCAGGTGTTGACTTGCTGACGCTGAGCGGGGACAAGCTCCTGGGCGGGCCGCAGGTCGGGTTGATCATTGGACGGCGGGAACTGGTGGAGCGTGTCAGAAAAAATCAGCTGATGCGGGCGCTCCGGCCCGATAAGCTGACTCTGGCGGCTCTGGAGGCGACACTGCGCATTTACCTGACGGGCGAGCCGTTGCGGGAAATCCCGGTGCTGGCTATGCTGACCGTGCCGCCGGAAACTTTACGGCGGCGGGCGGAGCGCCTGGCAGAGGTATTGCGTCAGCGTTCTGCCGGCAAGCTGGCCGTCAGTGTCCGTGAAGACTGCTCTTTTGTGGGCGGTGGCGCTATGCCGCAGACTTTGTTGCCTACTTTTGTGGTGGCCGTCCGCCTGCGCGGCGAAGCGAGCGCGGAGTGGGTTCGACGGTTACGTCTTGCCGAGCCGGCGCTGGTGGGCAGAGTACAGGATGGCGACTTGCTTCTTGATCTGCGGACTGTGGCGGAAGAGGAAGAGGAAGAGGTGGTCCGGTGTCTCACGTAATCGTCGGCACAGCAGGGCACGTGGACCATGGCAAGACGGCGCTGATTAAAGCGCTGACAGGCGTTGACACCGACCGGCTGCGCGAGGAACAGGAGCGCGGCATTTCCATTGAGCTCGGGTTTGCCCCTTTCCGGTTGCCTAGTGGTCGCCTGGCCGGTGTTGTCGATGTTCCTGGGCATGAGCGGTTTATTCACAACATGCTGGCCGGCATCGGCGGCATTGACTTGGTGCTGCTCGTGGTGGACGTTACGGAAGGCGTCATGCCGCAGACACGGGAGCATGTGGAGATTATGCGGCTCCTGCAGATTGCCAGAGGACTGGTGGTGCTGACGAAGGTAGACCTGGCGGAGGACCGGGAATGGCTTGACCTGGTGGAAGAAGAGGTGCGAGAGAGCCTTTCGGGTACTTTTCTTGGTGAGGCTCCTTTCTTTCGCGTCTCCGCGCTGACCGGCGCCGGACTGGCCGAACTGCTGGCGGCTATTGACAAGCTAACAGGGGAGATGCCGGCCAGGGACAGTGCCGCGCCGCTTCGCCTACCGGTAGACCGCGTCTTTAGTATGACCGGCTTTGGTACTATCGTGACCGGGACACTGCTTGCCGGCCGGATCGCTGTGGGCATGAATGTAGAAATTTTACCGCTGGGCCGGCAAGCGCGGGTGCGGCAGCTGCAGGTACACGGGGACTTGGCGGCGGAGGCGGTGGCGGGGCAACGTGCGGCTGTCAACCTGTCCGGCGTGGAAAAAGAGGCCCTGGAGCGGGGTAGCGTGCTGGCCATGCCGGGATTCCTGATGGCGGCCTCACTTCTTGATGCGCGGCTTTTTTTGCTGGCCAGCGCGAAAAAACCGCTAAAAAACATGTCCCGTGTCCACGTTTATCTTGGTACCGGCAGAGCGGTAGGCCGTGTCGTGCTGCTGGACTGCGAAGAGTTGCCGCCGGGCGGGGAGGCGCTTGTACAGCTGCGGTTGGAAAAGGAGCTTGTCGCCCACAGGGGAGATCGCTATATTATCCGTTCTTTCTCGCCGATGACCACTATCGGCGGCGGGGTGGTCTTGGAGGCCAGCACGCGCCGGCAGAAGCGGTTTAGGCCGGAAGTGCTGGAGGGTTTGGCGGAGCTGGAGAAAGGTGACCCGGCGGCTCCGCTGCTACAGCGCCTTCGGCGGGAAGTGGTGGTGGGAAGGGCTACGCTGGAGAAAGAATCCGGACTGCCGCCGGAGACGCTGCACGCCTTGATAGACCGGCTGGAGAAAGAGCAGGCGGTGGAGCGGGTGGGGGATTTGTTGGTGGAGGCGGCGGCTCTTGCCGACTGGCGGGAAAAGCTCCTGACAACGCTTGCTTCCTTCCACGCGGCACACTCTTTGGCGGCAGGTATGTCGCGGGCGGAACTGAAAGGAGCGTTGCCGCAAAAAGTGCCGCAGAAAGTCTATGACCATCTGCTGGGTGGCCTAGAAAAGGCCGCGAAAATTACTGTCTGCGAGGACTTGGTGGCGACTGCCGGACACCGGCCCGAACCGGGGTCGGCGGAAAGCAAATGGCTGGCAGAGATGGAGGCGCTCTACCGGGACGGTGGCTTTACACCGCCTGTTTTCCGCGAAGTGGCCGAGCGAATCGGCCTGAAAGCAGATGTGGCGGAGAGCCTGCTTAATTACCTGCTCTGGAGCGGGAAACTGGTCAGCCTTGACGACCAGTTGGCACTGCACCATGATTTTTTCGTCCAGGCGAGCCAGTTGCTCTGCGAGCATTTCCGCAAAGCCCGGACGTTGTCGGCGGCGGAGTTTCGCGACAAACTTGGAACATCGAGAAAGTTCGTCTTGCCGCTCTTGGAGACGTTTGACCGCCTGAAAATGACGAGGCGCCTGGGCGACGAACGCGTAGCCTGGCGCCTGGACTTGGATATCTGCGGGGAGGTGAAGAGGGATGCCGGAGAATGAGTCCGTCAGGCTGACGAAACTAGCCACGAGTAGCGGGTGAGCGGTCAAGCTGCCCCCCGGGGCGCTGGCACAGGTGCTGTGCCAATTACCGCAAGTGCAGGACAAAAATCTTTTGGTCGGGTATGATTTGTTTGCTGACGCTGCGGTTTACCGTCTCAGCGACGACCTGGCGCTTGTACAGACGCTCGATTTTTTTACGCCCGTGGTAGATGACCCGTATCTTTTCGGCCAGATCGCTGCCGCTAACTCTCTCTCTGATATCTACGCCATGGGGGCTAGACCGCTGACAGCTTTAAATATCGTCTGTTTTCCCTCCAGAGTTCTTGGGCCGGAGATTTTGGCGGCGATTTTGCGGGGTGGTGCTGATAAGGTGCAGGAGGCCGGGGCGCTCGTTGTCGGCGGACACAGCGTGGAGGACAAGGAGCCCAAGTATGGGTTGTCTGTCACCGGCATTGTCCGCCCGGACTGCCTGGTGACTAATAGCGGCGCCCGTCCTGGCGACGTACTCGTCCTTACCAAGCCGATAGGGACTGGGCTAGTGCTGATGGCGGCCAAGGCGGACATGTTGGCTTCGGGTGAACTAGAGGCGGCCGTCATGTCCATGTGTGCCTTAAACCGTGCTGCCGCAGAGGCGATGCTGGCGACAGAAGTGCATGCCGCCACAGATATCACCGGCTTTGGCTTGCTTGGGCATGCCCGGGAGTTGGCTTTGGCCAGTAAAGTTAGCCTAGAGATTAGTTTCAGCAAAGTACCCGTTTTGCGCGGTGCGCTCCAGGCGGCCGCTATGGGCTTAGTTCCCGCCGGTACCTATGCTAACCGTGACTATGTGCAACCGGGGATTTGGGTTCTAAACGATCAGGCGGTAGGGGAGCGGGAGCTCGACGTGCTTTGCGACCCGCAAACCTCCGGCGGGCTGCTTATGGCCGCAGCACCGGAGCGGGAGCGGAAACTGCTTGCCGAACTTGCCAGCCGGGACGTGGCTGCCGCCGTTATTGGCCGCGTGCTGGCTGG
>JAGXSQ010000076.1 GCA_018333395.1 Dethiobacter sp. | reverse complement strand
TACTAAACAATCAAGGAGCTTGTGGGACATGAAAGAGCTGCTTTCAACGATGACCACCAAAGGCCAGGTTACCATTCCCGTAGAAATCCGTCGACTCCTGGGGATGAAAAAACATGACAAGATCGCTTTTATTGTGGAAGGCGACCGGGTCAGGTTGATGCGCAAAGGGAGCGTTGTCGCACGCACTTCCGGTATTTTTAAGACCAGCCAGTCACCCCTTTCGGTTGAGGAGCTGCGGGAGGCGGCAGAGTGTGCTGTTGCTGATGATGTGGTGGAGCGGATGGAAGGTTAGATGGCACCATCTTTTCTGGATTCTAACATTATTTTACGACATCTCCTTGGGGATCATCCAGAACAATCACCTCGGGCAACCGCTTATCTTAGGCGCGTAGAGGATGGCGAGATTCGAGTCCGTACCGCTGATACAGTGGTCTTTGAGGTTGTATTCACTCTGCAACGGCAATACCGCCAACCCAAATCAAAGATTCGGGAAGCTGTCCTTCCCTTGTTTGAATTGCCAGGAATTGTTCTCCCTGGCAAACGCCGCTTCCGTAAAGTGTTCGACCTTTATGTGGATCTTAACATCTCTTTCGCCGATGCTTACCATGCGGTTCTGATGTGGCAGAGTAAGCTTAGTCAGATTGTCAGCTTTGACAAAGAATTTGATTGTGTATCAGGCATCCAGCGGGCAGAACCGCTTTAAGGGTCAAGGGGTCGCGTGTTGAACCCTGTCCGTTAGACTAGAAAAACTAAAGACGGATGTGTGGGTCAGTTAAAACAGGTAGAGATGTTCTTCCGGCTGCAGGGTTTCGGAGCTGTCTACCGGAGATGACAAAAGAAAAAGCCCTAAAATTGATTGCAATAATCCGACTTTAATAAAGAAAGACCATAACCAGTGAGCGTTAACTATTCCCAGTCCAAAAGGGTGGCCATCTGTTTTACCGCTTCCCTGACGCCTTCCTCGGCGATGATATGGCCCGTTGCCTCATCGTCTTGGTCAGCAATCTCTCGAAAGGTTCGCCCACCTAGCTTGTACTGAATAAACCACCGGAAATGGACGTCCTTTTTAAGCCACGCGGCAGGTCGCAGGCTGCATTCTTCCGCAGGGAGGCAAAAACAGCTTTTAATACTGTCAGCCAGCGCTTTCAGCTCATCCTGGAACGCCTCGCCTCCTTCTGTTAATAAGCTAGGCCTTAGTAAATCGCCCACTACTTGGAAAAATTCGGCACTATCTAACGCGAACACCGCCCCCGTGTGGCTAGGGCCTGCCGCCAGCAGTTGTTCACGATATCCGGCGATGTCCTGTCCAAAACTATAAACCCACAAGCGGGGGAAAAGGAATTTTTTAACTTCCATGGAACAAGGTTTTTTGTACCAACTCCAAAGAGTATGCTCAACAACCTCAAAGAACCAATCCGGCGCATTTTCAAGATTAAAGCGCTTGGCCCACATAACAACAGTTTGCGCTAGGTGTCTGACGGCGGCGTTTTCCGAGATGCCACTCTCGGCGAAAGAAAGCCACTCACCAAAACTGACAGGAAACGGCTCCGCGCATTGTTTTGCCGTCGTGGCGTACAGCGGATGGATGGCCGCCAATCCTTGGATTATCCCGCTTGGAAAGCTTTCCAGCAAAAACAACTGTGCGGCTCGTTTCTCCAACCCCTCTGCGGTATATATTCCGGAACTACCGCCTACAGTGAAGGAAGATTTGAGCATTTTATGCCCCTCCTTGCTCTAAAGATGGGCCATTTTTTCGTGTGCGCTTTTGTATGCGGTATTTTCAGGGCAGTTCGAGAAAATACGGGGGGTGGCGCTACTACTCTACGGTTACGCTCTTAGCCAAGTTGCGTGGCTTATCAACATCGCAGCCGCGCAGGACGGCAACATGGTAGGCGATCAGTTGCAGGGGGATAACGGTAAGTACCGGAGCCAGAAGCGGAAGGCTGGACGGAACTGTAAAAAGAGCGTCCGCCTTTTTAGCTGTTTCTTCGTCTCCATCCAAAGCAATAGCTAAAATTTGCGCGTCACGGGCTTTTACTTCCTGGATGTTGCTCCACATTTTCTCGTACAAGTCCGGCTGGCAGGCCAGCGCAATAACGGGGATGCCTTTGGTAATCAGCGCCAGTGTGCCGTGCTTCAATTCCCCGGCAGCATACGCCTCAGCGTGGATATAGGAAATCTCTTTGAGTTTGAGAGAGCCTTCCAGAGCTACTGCATAATCTAGGCCACGGCCAATGAAGAAGGCGTCTTCCCAGGGGACGAGGCGGCGGGCGAAATCTAGCAGCGCTTCTTCTTTGTGTAGCATGCGGTCGATTTGTGCCGGTAGTTCCTGCAGCCCGTGAGTGAGTTGTACTGTTTGCTCTGCCGTGATGCTCCCGGCAAGCTGGCCGAGATGGAGCGCCAGCAGGTAGAGGACAATTAGCTGGGTGGTGTAAGCCTTGGTAGAAGCAACAGCAATTTCCGGCCCAGCCCAAGTGTAAATAACTTGGGCGGTCTCGCGAGAGATGGTGCTGCCAACCACATTGGTAATAGCCATCACGTGACTGCCTTTCTCTTTGGCTAGGCGCAACGCTGCCAGAGTATCGGCCGTCTCGCCCGACTGGCTGATAACAACCACTAGAGTGTTCAAGCAAAGAAGCGGATCGCGGTAGCGAAACTCGGAAGCAACGTCTACCTCCACAGGGAGGCGAAGCAGTTTCTCAAAGACGTATTTGCCTACCAGGCCAGCATGGTATGACGTACCGCAAGCTATTATTACTATCTTGCGCAAATTTTTAACTTGCTCCGCTAAAAGGCTGACTTCTGGCAAGCTCACGAGGCTCTCTTCCGTAAGACGGCCTCGCAGCGTGTCGCGCACCGCCTTGGCTTGCTCGTGGATTTCTTTGAGCATGAAATGTTCATAGCCTTGCTTTTCAGCAGCCACTGCGTCCCATTTAACCTCAAAAGTTTGTTTGTTAACAGGTTCCCCTCGCCCGTTCTCCACGAAGACCGTATTCTGTGTCACTTCGGCCAGTTCGCCGTCATCCAAAATGTACGTCTTGCGGGTATATTCGAGCAGGGCCGGGATGTCAGAGGCAATGAAGTTTTCTCCCTGGCCAAGACCGATAATCAAGGGGCTGTCCTTGCGGGCACATATAAGCTTCTCCGGCTCACGCGATGTCATTACTACCAGGGCATAAGAACCATGAACGTGCGCCATGATTTTGCGCACCGTTTCCTTCAGGTCACCGCAATAAAAATGCTCCGCCAAGTGAGCCAAAACCTCTGTGTCTGTTTCTGAAAAGAAACGGTGTCCCTCAGCTACCAGCCACTCTTTCAGCGGTAGATAGTTCTCAATAATCCCGTTGTGAATCACAACAAATTCCCCGGTACAGTCGCTGTGGGGATGGGCGTTGGCATCGCTTGGACGTCCGTGGGTTGCCCAGCGGGTGTGGCCGAGGCCTATATTGCCATTCGGGATACTTTGCCCGACCCTTTCCTCCAGAGCCTGCAGACGGCCCACGGATTTGACCAGTTCGAGCTGCCCGTCGCACAAGAGCGCGACCCCTGCCGAATCATACCCGCGATACTCCAGTTTTTTTAAACCCTCTATCAGAATAGGGTAAGCTTCCCGCCCCCCGATGTAACCGACAATACCGCACATAGTTTGCTTACTCCTCCTTAGCCCAGCTCTTCCTGGATAACGTTTACCAGGCTATTAGCCATGATATGCAGTTCCGCTTCATCTGGCCCCTCCAGCATGACACGAACGAGCGGTTCGGTGCCGGAAGAGCGTACCAGCAAACGCCCACGACCGGCCAAAGCTTGCTCCGTCTCCGCAACTGCCAACCTAATGCGCTCATTGGCTTCCAATCCGTCCCTTCTGCCCACACGACAGTTGACCAGCACCTGCGGATAATGCTTCATCAGGCCAGCCAGCGCCGAAAGCGGGCGCCCGGCGGCAACAACTGACATGAGCTGCAGCGCGGCAAGCAGACCGTCTCCAGTAGTGCTGTAATCCAGCAGAATAATATGCCCCGACTGCTCACCGCCCAAGTTGTAGCCGCCGGCCAGCATTTCCTCCAGGACGTAACGATCGCCAACTTTGGTGCGGAGCACATGAAAACCAGCTGCGTCCGCTGCTTTATCCAGCCCCAGGTTGCTCATAACGGTAGCCACAACGGTATCGTGGCGCAGGCGGCCCTGTTTCTTCAGGTAGCAGGCATAAACGGCCATAATGGCATCACCATCAACCAACTCGCCGCGCTCGTCCACAGCCAGTACACGGTCAGCATCGCCGTCAAAAGCAAATCCAAGGTCGGCCCCACTCTCCCGCACGGCCCGCGCCACCTCCTGGTGGCTGGTAGAGCCGCATTCCCTGTTAATGTTTAACCCGTCGGGAGTAGCGTGGATGGCGGTGACCTCGGCTCCCAGGGCACGGAAAACGTGCTGAGCCAGGCGGTAGGCGGCACCGTTAGCACAGTCCAACACCACATGGTAACCGTCAAAGCGCTGCGAAACGGTGGAAAGTAAAAACTCAAGATACCGCTCTTCTGCGTCGACAAAGGGATAAATGCGTCCAATATGTTCGGCTGTTGGCCTTGGCAGGTTATCCTCCGGCAGGAAATACAGACGCTCAATTTCTTCTTCGCTTTCATCGGAAAGCTTGAAGCCCTCGGCATTGAAAAACTTAAAGCCATTATCCGAGTAATGGTTGTGGGAGGCGGAAATCATCACACCGCCACAGCTACCGCTGAGCTTAGTCAGGTAGGCAGCCGCCGGAGTAGAGATAATGCCAGCTATATAGACAGTAGCGCCAACGGAAGCTAAACCGGCGACCAAGGCCGCCTCTAGCAACGGACCGGAAATACGTGTATCGCGGGCCACCAAAAACTGTGGTGGCCGCCCGCTTTTTTGCGCGAGCACATATGCTCCCACCCGGCCGACCCTAAAAGCCATCTCCGGCGTCAACTCCACGCCCGCCACGCCGCGTATTCCGTCTGTGCCAAACAATCTGCCCATTTTTTACCTCCCTGCAAGAAACCATTTCAGTATAGCATGCCTCTGTCTAATTGACAATTGTTACTGCGGCACAATGAGAACCTCGACTGTGACTGTGCCGGGAGAAAGAACTTCGGCTTTTTCTGGGATGATCAGGTTCAGCTCCACGGTAATGCTGGCGGTAGCTCCTGTGATATTGACCGGGGGAGTCAACACTTCGGCAATCTCTTGCAAATCCGCTTTTTCGCCCTGCAGTTTGGCCGTCCCGGGGGTCACGTTCACCTGCTGCACCAGAAATCCCTCCGCCGGTTCACCCTGCAGTGGGGTACGTATGGGCACCTCTTGCCGCGGCTTAGCAACCGGCACGAGTACTTCCACGAAAGCGGGAGTAATCGTTACGCCTCTCACTATTTCCCCGGCCTCGTCCACCGGCTGGGCTATAGCCATCTGGAAGTAGTCGCTGTCGGCGCCTGCCACATCCACCGTCACCCTAATCTTAAATACTCTGGCCAAGGTCGAGCGGGGACCGCGTACAAAAACAGCCTCCGGAAGCAAACGCGGCTCACCTGTGACGAGCCCCCGTGCCGGCTCGCCGGCGATCTCCATGGAGACCTGTTTTTGCTGCACTATTACTTCTTCCAGCGAAACCATTACCTGCTGGGGTCGGTAGGAGACAACTCTGACGCCTCTTGGCATAACAGCGCTGGGCGTCAGGCGGTGCCGCCCGTCACCTAGTCCTTTTAAGTCTACAAACACATCCAGATCCTCGGGGGACATAGCCTCAATAACGTCCGCCCTCCCTCGCAATACAAGGTCGATTACGGCAGGAATTTCCAAGAGCTCCAACCTTTCATCCAAGTTATGCCAGGAAAGAGGCACCCCGCTGAAAGTACGGGTCACCTCCTGCCCATTTGGACGCAAGGCATCCCCTGTCACGTAAATCCAGAGCAACATTGCCAAGAAAAAGGCCAGCAACTTCGCCGCATTGTTCTTGTTTAACAGGCGACCCATCAACTTGACCTCCACTGCCAGAAATTCCGACCACTACCAGTAGCTTTAAAGAAACTACGCAGCATTTGTTTCAGCGTTTTCTCGTCCAAGTAGCGGGTCAGCTTCCCGTTGCTGGCCAGAGAGACAACGCCCGTTTCTTCCGATACAACGAGCGCCACGGCATCCGAATGTTCAGACACGCCGAGCGCTGCCCGGTGTCTAGTCCCCAGCTCTTTGCTAAGATTAGGATTCTCCGTCAGCGGCAGATAGCAACCCGCCGCCATCAGGCGGGTGCCGCGGATGATGACAGCGCCGTCATGTAAAGGGCTGCGCGGCAGGAAAATATTAATGAGCAGTTCGGCAGAAACATGGCCCTCAATAGCAATACCTGTTTCCATAATCTCGTTCAAACCGGTGTCTCGCTCTAGGACTAGCAGTGCCCCCAGCCGTTTTTTCACCAGCACCTGCACGGCTTTAACAATCTCGTCCAGCATTTGCTCCAATTCTTTCTCCGCATAAAAGAAACTACCACGGGTAAAGAGCCTGCCTCTTCCTAGAGTTTCCAGAGCCCGTCGCAATTCCGGCTGGAAAACAATCGGGATAGCTACGAGGCCAAGCGGCAACATCTGCTGCAGGATCCAATGAAGGGTAACTAAACCAAGCTGACCGGACAACACGGTGGCAATCAGCATGATAGCTAAACCTTTGACCAATTGTTCCGCCCGTGTGCCGCGGATAAGGACGATAACTCTATAAAGCACAAAAGTAACAATAGCAATGTCTAGAACGCTGCGCCAGCTCAAAGCCGTAAGTGTCTGCAAAAAATTGGCCACTAGCTGCTGCACCATCCCCTCCCGCGGAGCTCCCGCTTTCATGCTCTATATTCGCCAAAAAGACCGTAATTACCTGCCTGAACTTTACACCAGCAAAATAAAAAGCTTATTCTTGCCAGAACTCCGTTTTTCTCCTGCATGCATAACATACTGCAAATAATCTTCGTAAAAACGAGGGCCGACAAAGTCACCTACGCTTTTTCTCCGTAATAATGTCAGACTGTTCGCCGCAAGACGCACAACGACCATCTTGCAGCAAGCTGGTGACTTGATAACTTTCGCGCCACACCTGCACCTTGCCGCAAGCCCGGCAGTACGTGTTAGCGGCAGTGCTGCCAGGCACGTTACCCACGTACACATAAGGCAGCGTTTCCCTGGCCACCTCCCGCAAGCGCTCCAACACGCCAAGCGGTGTCTGCGGCAAAGTAAACTGGTGTTGCGGAAAATAGCGGGAAAGATGCACAGGAATAGCAGAGTTCACGCTGCCCACCCACTGCACAAAAGCCCGCACCTCCTCTTCACTGTCGTTAAGCGTGGGTATTAAAAGATAGGTCAGCTCCACATGGGCCCTCTCCGCGGCAAACTCCACATAGCGCTGCACATTCTTGAGCCGTCCGCCGCAATACTGCTGGTAATACTCATCGCTAAACGACTTGACATCAATGTTAAGCGCGTCAACCAGAGGTAGAAGGTCCCGCAACGGCTCTTCATTCAGAAAGCCGTTCGTCACTAAAACGTTTTTATAGCCACTGTCCCGCACGGCGAGAGCTGTTTCCAGCACAAACTCGTACCAGATACCGGGTTCTGAATAGGTGTAAGCTACACCGATGGGGAGTCTGGCCGCTTGCCGCCCAAGCATAGATACCACTTCGGCAGAAGTGAGGCGAATCGTCTCCACTGCTGGCGAACGACGGGCCAGATGCCAGTTTTGGCAGAAACCGCAGCGCAAATTACAACCCAGCGTCCCGAGTGAAAGGATCTCCCGTCCCGGATAAAAATGATAGAGCGGCTTTTTTTCTACCGGGTCCATAGCCATAGCCGCACACACACCGTAGTTTTCACTGTACAGTTTGCCATCCTGTTCGCGCCGCACGCCGCATAAGCCTGTCTCACCGTCTTGCAGACGGCAGTAATGCGGACAGAGGAGACAGCGAACGCCGGGCCGCTTTTGTTCGTAAAACAACGCTTCGCGCATCTCTTCCCTCGTCTAGCGGTAACGCTGGACCGTAAAGCGAAAAATCTGGTACTTTTCCCCAGGCAGAATGCCGGCTTTTTGCAGCGCAATAGCCAGCTGCTCTTCCACCGTGTCTATACCTTCCAGATCCGGTAAAAGCAAACCCCGCCTGTACCCCTTTTGCACAACAACCCCGTATTTTTTCACATCTAGCTCCTCCAACCCGGCGACTTCCTCCGTCTCCGACAGTATATCTACGGCGTACTCCAATCGCGGCAACTCTGCCACTGTAACCGGCTGGAAACGCCGGTCGTGGCTGCCGGCAGAAATAGCGTTGGCGATAATTTCTGCCGCCAAGCTTTCCTGCGCCGGCTCGATCGTCCCGATGCAACCGCGCAACTTACCGGCGATTTTTAACGAAACAAAGGCCCCGGCTGCCTTGCCGCTCAAGGGTGACGCTGCCGGCACAGGCACAGTTTCTCCAGAACGCACATATGCTTCCAGAGCTAGACGCGCCAAGCGCACATGCTCGCTCTCATCCACCACGGACAACTTACCGGCCTTTCTCCCCGGGGTCAGATCGGCGACCAGGTAGCCCACACCAAATGGCCCCTCGTAAGACAGGATTTCCGGACGCACGTCCTCACCTTCCAAGATACCAAGGCCAATCAGCAGCGAACGATAGCCGCATTCCCCGGCTTCTTCCAGCAAGTCTTCGTCCAGCTGGAGGATGGCTGGCACGTCATAAGCTTGCAGGCGGTCAACAAGCAGCTCATCAAATTCACGCCCGCGGGGCGAATACCCTGCCGGAGCGCCGGGAAAGAGACGATGGGAAAGGTCGCCGCTAATGACTAGGGCCGTGCGGCGGTCAAGCCGCGCGATGGCCCTCTTTATCGCCTGACCGCAGGCAAAGAGCTGCGCCGGAGGTAGGAAAGCAAATGTCAGATGGACGAGTAGCGCCCTAACACCGGCCCTCTCCAAAAAATAAAGCGGGACAAGCGCGCCGTGGTCTAGGAGGGCTGCTGCGCTCACAGGCTTGCTCCGCCCATCAGTAACCACGAAAGGCAGGCCCGCAACCTGGGCCTCTTCACTGATAGCGGCAACCAATTCGCTGTCGTTCCGGTAGCTCAGACTGACACTGGGAGCTCCAAAGCGGGAAAGCGAACCAGTCAGACTATCCCCGCCCAGCAAGGTCACCGTGTGAGCTTGCTGGGGACCGTGCGGTGAAATCAGTACCAGTACAGCTGGGTCTGCGTCCCTGACCCGGGCAACCAGCTTGTCCAGCGCAGCAGTGGTAGCGGCAACTTTTTGCCCTTCACGCCCGCCAACTTCGGGGACAATCACTGGCGGATGAGGATAAATTCCGGCATGGACAATGTTCTCAGACACAACTACTCCCCCTAGTTTAGCCCACGGGCTGTCGTTACGCTCTGGTGCTGTGTTAACAGCCTTCTGTTAAGATAGTCTCTCCCGATACCTAGATTATATAGCATTTTTCTCCAAGTGTTAAGCGTTTCTGCCTGTAGCCAGAGCAAAAATACTGATTTTACAGGAGAGGAATTAATTTTTGGGCAGCGAATTAACTGGCAAAGTAGCTGATAATACCAAGATAAACGGCCCAAGCCAAACGCAAGCGGTATCGTTCGTCGGCCAGGAGTCTTGCCTCATGTGGGTTGGAGATAAAGCCGATTTCCACCAGAGCCGCTGGGACGCCCGACTCGTTAAGAATAAGGTAGTCCGCGCCCTTGGCCAGCCGGTCTGTATTTTCGAGTACCCTTGTCAGCTCCTCCTGAATTAGCACTGCCAGCTTTCTGCCTTCCGTGCAATCCTGCTTATGGAAGACCTGCGCCCCGGACCACAGAGGTGAGGGTGAGGCGTTGGTATGGATGCTGATGAGCAGATCAGGATGCGCCGCCCTAATAATAGCCAACCTGTTTTTCATGTCCAGCTTTTTCTTGGGACCAGCCGCAGGTAGGGTCAGCAGGTCGTGGTCGGTCTCCCGCGTCATCACCACGCGGGCACCTCCTCCCTGCAGATAGTCGCGAAGCACGAGTGAGACAGCCAGATTAAGCTCTTTTTCTGCAACGCGGTGGCGAAACACTCCTGGATCATAGCCACCGTGGCCCGGGTCGAGGACAATAACCCTGCCGGACAGCGGCAGACCAGGGCGCACAGCAGGACAGTGCTCCCCCGGCTCACCCCGCAGCAGGATAAGGATAAGAACCGCCAGCAACAAAACTGCCCCGATCAGGACTGCGGCGCTTTTTTTGTGAGTTACCTCCGGAAGCAACAAAATAAGGCGCAAAGAAATTCCCCCGCTAATAATTATGAGGGGGTGGTGGTTATTATGAACAGAGGAGGACATATGGACCAAGGGCTTCTAAGGCACCTTTTCATAACTTTCTTTAAGATAGGCGCTACTACTTTTGGTGGTGGGTACGCCATGATACCCGTTATCAGGCAGGAGATGGTATCAGCAAAAAACTGGCTTACTAACGAAGAATTTGTCGATGTGCTGGCCGTAGCCCAATCCTCCCCCGGCGCGGTGGCCATTAACTCCGCCGTCTTCATCGGCTACAAACTGGCCGGAATACCCGGCTCGTTTTCCGCGCTGCTCGGTGTGGTCCTGCCCTCTTTTCTGATCATTTTGCTTGTCGCCGTCTTTTTTGCTCAGTTCGCTCAATATCCGGCGGTGGAAGCTGCTTTTGCTGGCATCCGCCCTGCTATAGCCGCGCTCATTGCCGGCGCCGTCGTCAAGCTGGGCAAACCAGTGCTGGGTGATAGCCGCGGCATCCTCCTGACGAGCTTCTTTCTGCTGCTTTCCCTTTATTTCGGAGTTCACCCGGTGTTCATTATCATACTGGGTGCGGTCGTCGGCATGTCCTCATCCTGGCTGTCTGAAGAAAAAGGAAAAGGAGAAAGCCCTTGATTTTGTTTGAGCTTTACCTTGCCTTCCTCAAGATTGGTCTTTTTAGCATTGGCGGCGGCTATGTAATGCTGCCATTGATTCAAAAGGAAATCATTGAACGACACGGATGGCTGACATTAGCTGAATTCGTTGACATCCTAGCAATAGCAGAAATGACACCTGGACCGATAGCCATCAATTCCGCCACCTTTATCGGCTTTCGCACCGGTGGAATCCTCGGCGCGGCACTGGCCACCGCCGGAGTCGTCACACCGTCGGTAGTCCTGATGATTCTAGCCGCTGCTTTCCTCCGGCGCTTTTACGAAAACCGCTGGGTGCAAGCCGCCTTCCACGGATTGCGGCCCGCTGTCATCGCCCTGATTATCAGCGCCGCTGTTTTCGTGGCTCGCGCTTCCCTGACAGACTTGGCTTCGGCAGCGCTGGGCGGGGCCGTCTTCCTGCTCCTGATTTTCACAAAGCTGCCTCCGGTACCCGTCCTGTTGCTTGCCGCCCTCGCAGGGGTGGGGTTATACTATTTACCCTATTTTTAATCCGGCCCCCGAAGCTCGCGGGCCGGAACACCACCCACGACAGCGCCGGGCGCCACGTCTCCATTAACAAGCGAGCAGGCAGAAACAACTGCGCCGTCCCCGACGGTCACCCCGGCCAGAACTGTAGTGTTGGCTCCAATCATCACGCTGCGGCCGATAACTACTTGCCCTGTAGCCCACTCCTTAATAAGAAACTCATGCGCCAAGATGGTGCTGTGGTAGCCAAGGATGCTGTTGTCCTCAATTGTGATTAACTGGGGGAAAAAGACGTCAAACATCACCATCAGGGCTACGGAAACATCCCGGCCGATTTTAATGCCTACTAGGCGGTAAAGCGTATTTTTCAACGGCAGCGAAGGCAAAAAGCGACAGAAGAAAATGACAGCGAAGTTTAAACAGACGCGCCAGGGGCGCACATAGCTTGTCCAGTAGCAAAGGGAATTCTTCGGGCCGGGGGTAGCATGTCTGGTCAGCTTTCTCATCAGTTGCGCACCGTGGTAATAATCTCCGCCAGCTGCTGGCGAAATTCGTGTCGCTCTACCAGTGTGCCCGTGACAAGAATGTCGGCTCCGGCAGCGATGAGCTGTCTGGCTGCTGCCGCAGTACGAATTCCCCCGCCGACAATAACGGGAAGATCAACGGCTCTTTTTACCGCCCGGACCATCTCCGGGGGCACGGTGACGGGTGACCCGCTGCCACATTCCAGGTAAAGATACCTTAGGCCCATCATTTCCGCCGCAACAGCGTAGCCGCTGGCCACCCCCTGCTCTTCCCGGCCAAGGAGATCCGCCTCCCCTACCTCTCCCACGCGCATCCCCGGCGCAACGATAAGGTAACCGACCGAGATTGTCTCCACCTCCGCTTTTTTCAGCAACTGGGCGCTTTGCGCCTGCGCACGGATTACATAGTGCACATGGCGCGAATTGAGCAGAGAGAGAAAAAGGACGGCGTCAAAGCGCATGCTGTATGCCTTCTTGTCCTGGCCGGGGAAAAAGATAACCGGCTTTTCGGTCACCGCTTTGAGCGCCTCTACGGTTGCGGAAAGGTTCGTCTGGCAGATGCCGCTTGAGCCGCCAACCAGGAATCCGTCCGTCCCAAGCTGGTCAGCAATAGCCGCAATTTCTCCAGCCCGCTCCGGCTGTTGCTTGTCTGGGTCAATTAATGTCAGATGAGCCGGACGCCAGGCGATTATTTCTTCCAGTATTCTCCGTACTTTCATCGCTACCTGCCCTTTCTGTCGGTCATTATATGGAACCATTATAGCCAAGACAAGCACTTTTTTCAATTTCCCATGGTATCTTCTTTTTTTCTGTTTACCAGGACGGCAGAAGCTAGGACAAGTACGCCGCCCAACAATTGGACGAGAGTCAGCGTTTCCGCCAGGAAAATAGCGGCCAGTGCCGTATAAGCGTAGACCAGCCGCTAGCCACCCGTAAATGTCGGGTGGTTTTTCTATTTTTAACCAACATATAATCTTCGCTTAACTTAAATCCCGATTCTGTTTAACATTGCTTTGTTAAGATTAAGACATCTAAAAAGCCCGTCCTGCCCGGTTGCCCAAGCACCTGCCCGCAGCGGGAAAGACGGGCGCAGACAGGAAATCACGCCCTGAAAGGAGGGGCGGCATATTTTGCTGTAACAACGCGTTTGCGGCACCGCTCATTTTTCAAGAGTAGCATTAAGGTAAAAAAATTTTAAGGAGGAGAATTTGTCTTGAGGAAAAAATTATTACCTGCGCGAATACTTACTGTTTTAGTGTGTCTGGGCCTGCTCGTTTCCCTGCTGCCCGCTGCCGCCATGGCACAGGCCCGCCGCCCCATAGCAATCGAGTTTGACGGACGCACTGTGGCAAGCGAGGTTCAGCCGGTCATTGTCGGCACCGGTGCCAGAGCCCGCACCATGGTGCCGCTGCGCGTCATCTTTGAAACTTTGGGAGCCGATGTTTCCTGGGAGGCAGCCACCCAGACCGTTACCGGGCGCAAGGCGGGCAATGTCATCTCGCTGGTGATCGGCAACAGCACGGCCACCGTCAACGGCAGCCCGCAGACGCTTGACCAACCGGCGCAAATTCTTGGGAGGCGCACATTGGTCCCGTTCCGTTTTATAGGTGAGGCTCTGGGCGCTCTGGTAGAATGGGACGGCGTCCGGCGCGTCGTCAGAATAGCGAGTACCGAAGCATCCAAGAGACGCTCGCCGCTTGATCGTGAGCTGCGCCTGACCACTGGCGGAGCCACTTTCCCCAATCCTCTTTATCAAAGGTTGGTCCACGAATATGCCCGTATCACCAGCCCGGCTATCCGCATTGACTATGCCTCGGTAGGTTCCGGCGCCGGCATCAGGGGTATTCTCGGGGGGACGTTCGATTTTGCCGGCAGCGACGCGCCGCTGACCCCCGAACAGCAGGCGCAGGTCAGGCCGAACGAGATTTTGCATGTGCCCACTGTGATGGGTGCTGTGGCCGTTGTTTATAATGTCCCCGGTGCTGGGACGGGCTTGCGCCTGACGGGCGAGGTGCTGGCCGACATTTTCCGGGGTGTTATCACCAACTGGAACGATACCCGCATTGCGACGCTCAATCCTGGCGTACGCTTGCCTGACCAGCGTATCACCGTTGTCCGCCGCTCGGACTCCAGCGGCACCACTTTTATCTTTACAGACTACCTGTCCAAGGTCAGCGAAGCGTGGAGAACAGGGCCCGGTAGAGGCACCACGGTCTCCTGGCCCGCCGCCGGCAATATCGGCGCCCGCGGCAACGAAGGCGTAGCCGCCCAGGTCGGTCAGCTTCCCGGCGCCGTCGGCTACGTGGAACTGTCCACCGCCTTCCTGAACAGACTAAACACCGTAGCATTGCGCAACCGTGCCGGCAATTTTGTTGTGCCAACCGTGGAAGCGACCACCGCTGCCGCCGCTGCCGCCGACGTCGGCCCCCTGGACCACCCGACCAACTCTCCCGGCACTGACGCTTACCCGATTGTCGGCCTGACCTGGATCTTGGTACACCGCGACCAGGCTGACGCTAACAAGGCCCGGGTCATCGTTGATTTCCTGCGCTGGGCCGTGGTGGAACGCAACCTGGAGCCGTTTGCCGCCGACCTGTTCTATGCCCCGCTGCCACAGGGAGTGATTGACAGGGTGCGCGAACAGTTGCAGAGCATTAACCATAACAAGGCACCCATCTGGCGGTAAGACCGTGCCCGTAAACTTTGCTATAGCGGCAGGAGTTTTGGTCTTCCGTCAAAACACCTGCCGCTGCAGCCGTTAAAGTACCGAATCGTTTTCTTCGCTAAAGGAAGAAAGGAGACGAATTTAATGGAGCAAATAGAACGTACTTCCCCCAGGCCAAACGGGGAAGGCGTTTTCCCGTATCTGACCGCTGCGGCGGCCGCCGGCCTGTTGTTGCTGGTAGGAGCAATTTTCCTGGTTGTCCTGTGGGGAGCGTGGCCTGCCTTAAGGGCTTTCGGACCCGCTTTCCTGTTTTCTTCCGTCTGGGATCCGGTGGCAGACAAGTATGGCGCTGCGCCGGCCATCCTCGGCACCGTCATCACCTCCCTGCTGGCCCTGGCCCTGGCCGGACCGCTTGGTGTAGGTGCCGCTATATTTTTAAGTGAACTGGCACCAATCTGGCTGAAAAAACCCGTTTCTTTCCTGGTAGAGCTGCTGGCAGCCGTCCCCAGCGTAGTTTACGGCGTATGGGGCATTTTCGTGCTGGTGCCCTGGATGCGGACAGGCCCTGGCCTTTTTTTGGAAAGCCGCTTAGGTTTTTTGCCCTTTTTCCAGGGTCCGTCTATCGGGGTGGGCGTATTGACTGCCGGCTTGATTCTGACGATGATGATTTTGCCGACTATTGCCGCCATTTCCCGGGAAGTGATGCGGGCGGTGCCTCAGGACTTGCGCGAGGGGATGTTCGCCCTGGGAGCCACCCGCTGGGAAATGATTGCTCGTGTGGTACTGCCGGTCAGCAAGACGGGGATAACCGGCGCACTCCTGCTGGCGCTCGGCCGGGCCATCGGTGAGGCCATGGCCGTCACCATGGTCATCGGCAACGCCAACGTGATCCCGTCCTCCCTGCTGGCTCCGGCGCAGACCGCTGCCTCGCAGGTGGTCAACGAGTTCCCGGAGGCTTTCGGCCTGCACCTTTCTTCCCTGCTCCTGCTCGGCCTGCTGCTATTTATTATTACGCTGCTGATCAACCTGACGGCCGTCTGCCTCGTTTACCGGACAGGCCGGTGGTCCGGCGGTGCCGGGCGGACTGCCAAATTAAAGGGGAAAGGCAGGGTTACGCGTTATGCCTGACAAGAAGTGGCGTCTGCTCAAAAGCATCGTGCCGGAATTTGCTTGCCGCCTGTCAGCGCTGCTCGCCATCTCTGTGTTGTTTCTAATCCTTTACTATATTTACCGCCGCGGCGCCGGCGTCATCAGTGCGACTTTTCTGACCGCCTTACCCACACCTGTGGGAGTGCCGGGCGGAGGAATCGGCAACGCTTTGCTGGGCAGCATGGTCATGGTGGCGTTTGGCACCTTGCTGGCCGTGCCCTGCGGAGTAGCCGCCGCCGTGTATCTTGACCAGAACCCGCAAAGCAGGCTGGCCGCAGCCACCCGCTTTGCCGCCAGAGTGCTGAGCGGAGTTCCCTCCCTGATTATCGGTATATTTGTTTTTGCCTTGCTCGTGCTGCGCACAGGCCGCTATTCGGCGCTGGCGGGCGGCATCGCCCTGGCGCTGATGATGCTGCCGGTTATTACCCTTTCCGCCGAAGAAATGCTGCGCCTCGTCCCAAACAGCTGGCGGGAGGCGTCTCTCGCGCTTGGCGCCAGCAAAAAACAGACCGTGCTCAGGCTGGTCCTGCCGGCGGCGGCCTCCGGGATTGCCGTAGGCGTGATGCTGGCCGTGGCGCTGGCCGCCGGCCAGACGGCGCCCGTTCTGCTGACGGCGCTCTCCAGCGTCTTCTGGCCTGAAAACCTGCTGCAGCCCACCGCCAGTCTGCCGGTGCTGATTTACACTTACGCCATCAGCCCGTTTCCGGACTGGCAACAGCAAGCCTGGGGAGCGGCCCTCGTTCTGGTAGTGATGGTGCTGTCGCTTAATATGGCTGCCCAGTTGTTTATTGCTGTCAGAAACAGGAGGGGATAAATTGGCTCTGGACGTTAAGATTGAAAACCTGTCGTTCTGGTTTGGGCGGCAGCAGGTGCTGAACAACGTTTCCTTGTTTGCCCGCCGCAAAGAAGTGACGGCCTTAATCGGTCCTTCCGGCTGCGGAAAAACCACCCTGCTGCGCTGCATTAACCGCTTGTATGACCTGTATGCCGGAGTCAGTATTGCCGGAAAAATCACCGTAGGTGCTGAAAATATCCTGGATGCCGCTACCGACCGGGTTGAGCTGCGGCGGCGCGTAGGCATGATTTTTCAAAAACCCAACCCCTTCCCGCACCTGTCAGTCTTTGAAAACGTGGCCAGCGGTTTGCGCCTGCACGGCCGTGAACACGGCCGTGCCCTTGAGGAACGGGTGGAAGCCTGCCTGCGCAAGGCGGCGCTCTGGGAAGAAGTGAAAGACTGCCTTGATCGCCCGGGGGCCCTGCTCTCAGGAGGGCAGCAACAGCGCCTGTGCATCGCCCGCGCCCTGGCCGTTGAGCCGGAAGTCTTTTTGATGGATGAACCGTGCGCCTCGCTCGACCCGGTCAGCACCATGCGCATCGAAGAGCTGATTAAGGAATTGCAGGAGGAATACACGGTAGTCATTGTTACCCACAATATGCAACAGGCCGCCCGCATCTCCCGTCAGACGGCCTTTGTCCTAAACGGCGAACTGGTGGAAGCCGGCCCCACGGCCGAGCTGTTTGTGCATGCCGTGGACAGCCGTACAGAGGCATACCTGACCGGTAAAATGGGCTAGAGCCGGTTTGTCCGGCCAAGCAGGTAAAAGTCTGTTAATGGTTGCGCGAAAAAAGTGGCCGTGTAAAATAACATTACCTGATAATTGACAGAGGTGAGTACTATTATCAGAGGCATCCACAGGGCAGCTTACGACCTGTTTTCCCGCCGGCACGGAAAGCATAGCTCAAGTTTTCAATGTAACTACACATCTCTTGTCAACAAAGTTAAAAGGGCCACCGTCGGCAGCACCGCTGTCGGCCTCATTTTCATTGATATCAAGAACTTCCACGAAATCCTGCAGTTGCAGGGTTTAATAACAGCCAAATTGAACTTGCTAAAGGCATGAATCCTTTGACCGGCCTGCCCGGGAATTTGGCCATTGAGGAAGAGCTGTCCAGAAGAGCCCGTCACGCCAAAACCAGCAGCGTAATCTATGTCGACCTGGACCGGTTTAAGTCTTATAACGACACTTACGGCTTCAAACACGGCGACCAAATGATTGTGCTCTTAGCCAAAATAATTGTGCACTGCACCAGTAAATACGGCGGGCAGGAATACTTCGTCGGTCACATCGGTGGTGACGACCTTATTGTAATTACCATACCGGAATATGCGACGCAAATCTGCCGGAAGATTATGCAACTGTTCGACCGCCTGGTAGGTAGTTGCTTTTCCGCTGAGGACCGGGTCAGGAAAGCATTTTACGGTCAAGACCGTTTCGGCAGGCAGGAGTGGTTACCCCTGACTTCCGTCACGATGGCTATTGTGGAATGTGAAGAGCAAAAGGATTACGGGTTGCTTGCGGAGACTGCCGCTCAACTGAAGAAGCATGCCAAGGCAATACCCGGCAGCATTTTTGTCAGAGACAGACGTGCGAAGAGATAGCCCGAGTGTCAGGTTTTTTGCAAAACAAGCTACATCGAAAAGCTATTCATTATAAAATCTTTATAAGAAAAATGTTTTTTTATTTGCTTTTTGCTGAAGGAACATTGTATAATGTAGTTACCGCTGTTTATCCGCAGGTTAAACTGGAATCCTAACTCCTTTGTTGGTTAGATTTCACTACTTACCACTCGTCCGGAAAACAGGGGAACCACTAACAAAGGAGGTCTGAACCATGGTAGACAAAACGTTGAGCTGTCGCGATTGCAAACAAGACTTTGTTTTCACCACTGGCGAGCAGGCGTTTTATGCGGAAAAGGGTTTTGAAAACAACCCGGTCCGTTGCCCTGCCTGCCGCGGC
>JAGXSQ010000075.1 GCA_018333395.1 Dethiobacter sp. | reverse complement strand
TTTGGTGTCGGGGACGGGACTTGAACCCGTATGTCGTAGACACACGCCCCTCAAACGTGCGCGTCTGCCAGTTCCGCCACCCCGACACGTCCAGAAGACTTGAATTCCCGGTGTAAATATAACATAATCAAGACAAAAAAGCAAGGTCTCCCCCGCCTGTGAATGGACTCTGATATTGTCACCCTGTAAGGGGTCTGAGAAAATATCACCAGGGGGTGACCTCTATATCCAAAGAAACCAGATCCCGCAAACAGGGAGTAACCCGCGCTGGCAACACTCTTAAAAGGTTGAAGGAAAAAGAAAAGCCTCCAGGCTAAAAAGCGGCATGGAGACTCGCTTGCGGGTTTACGAAAAAGTATTTGGTCGTTAGAGGAGTATGGCAATGAGGCCGCCACTGCCTTCGTTGATGATTTTTTCCAGGGTTTCCTGCAGCTTTCCCTGGGCATTGGGCGGCATGTTACCCAATTTGTTGGCAATACCATCTCTGACCACAGAGTGCAATGATCTGCCAAATATATCAGATTGCCACAGCTTTTCCGGATTATCCTCAAACTCGCCCAGGAGGTGATTGATCAGGTCTTCGCTCTGCTTCTCTGTGCCGACAATGGGTGAAAACTCGGACTTTACATCGACCCGGATAATATGCAGGGATGGTGCACTAGCGCGCAAGCGAACTCCGAAGCGCCCCCCCTGGCGGATGATTTCCGGCTCCTCCAGCGTCATCTCTTGAAGCATGGGTGGAACAATGCCGTAGCCCGTTTCACGCACTTCTTCCAACGCAGACGCCAGCTTGTCAAACTCCCGTCTGGCGGCCACACTGTCCCTGAGAATGAGCAGCAAGTCAGCCTGGTCAGCAATTTCTACACCGCATATTTCGGTAAGGACACGCGTAAAGAGAGACTCCGGAGACTGGATTTCGATGACCGCCTTACCGGTACCCAGGTCCATTTCTTTAAGAGCAATGTTTTCTACGATATCGTAAGCGCTTAAGTTTTCCACCATACCGTCGATGTCACGCAAGCGGCTGATCCCAGACACATTCTCACGGATGGCGCTGGCATATTCCAGGCGTAGCCAGTGGTCGGCTTCCAGCACATCGACCCAGCTAGGCAGGCTGATATCAACCTCCCGCACAGGGAATTCATAAAGTACTTCCTGAAAAATAACGTTGATGTCCTCATCCATCAGCTGGATGGCATTGATGGGAATTACCGGCACGTCGTACTTTTCTGTCAGCTTTTCTTTTAGTACCAGCGCCTCCTGCGAGTAGGGCCTGACCGAATTGAGCAGAACGACGAAGGGCTTGCCCAGTTCTTTCAACTCGGAGATAACCCGTTCCTCAGCAGCCACATACTCCTGGCGGGGAATGTCGGTAATAGAGGCATCGGTTGTGACGACAACCCCTATCGTGGAATGGTCATTAATGACCTTTTTTGTGCCGATCTCCGCTGCTTCCGCAAAAGGGATATCATACTCGAACCAGGGAGTCGTCACCATGCGCGGCTCACCTTCATCCTCATAGCCAACCGCGCCTTTTACCGTGTAACCTACGCAGTCCACGAGCCGGACGCGCATGCTGACATTGTCACGGACATTGATTTCGATGGCTTCGTCGGGGGTAAACTTGGGTTCTGTCGTCATGATTGTCCGTCCAGCACTGCTTTGCGGCAGTTCGTCACGAGTCCTTTCCTGGTCCAATGGGTCGGCTATGTTGGGAATAACAAGCAATTCCATGAATTTTTTGATGAAGGTAGATTTGCCGGTGCGCACCGGACCCACAACGCCAAGATAAATATCCCCGCCTGTTCTCTCCACAATGTGCTGTAGCAGATCAAATTTCATGAAACTTTTCCCTCCTTTTTTCCGGGGTTTGTCCGTTTGCCAAAACCTTTACCCCTCCTTTGAAATACTTTTGCAAGTGATAAAGGTAGGAATGCATAGCAGGTTTTAACATTACATGTATATGAGGTAGTCCAGTGATTATACCTTTGTATTTAGGGAAAAAACGGTAAATCAAACAAAAAAAATACCCGTCAGACGGGCGTTACCAGGTTTTCTGCGAATATGAGGCTATTTCTTCCAGTTCGTGTGTGCGACTGCGGAGCATCAGCGCTTCTACCGCCGCCCGCGGTTCTTTGCCAGCAAACAGAACCTGGTAAAGCTCACCGGTAATCGGCATCTCCGTATCGTGTTTCTGAGCAAGGAGCCAGGCTGCCTGCGTGGTGCGGACACCTTCGACTACCATCTGCATGCCAGCCAACGCCTCCTCCAGCTTTTTCCCCGCGCCCAGAGCAAAGCCGAGGTTGCGGTTGCGGCTGTGCCGGGAAGTGCAGGTAACTGCTAGGTCGCCAATGCCGGACAACCCTGCAAACGTCAGCGGGTCTGCGCCGAGCCGGACGCCCAGGCGGGCGATTTCCACCAGTCCCCTAGTCATCAGAGCTGCCTTGGTGTTATCACCAAATCCCAGTCCCTCGGAAATGCCGGCCCCGATAGCAATAACGTTTTTCAGCGCCCCTCCCAGTTCCACACCTACTAGATCCGGGTTGGTATAGACCCGGAAAAAAGGTGTCATCAGCAAATCCTGGGCCGCTTCGGCCACTGCCCTGTCTGCGGATGACACTACTGTGGCGGAAGGTATGCGCCTACCTACTTCTTCAGCATGGTTCGGCCCGGAGAGGACGGCAACTTTTAGCTGGGGCAGCTCGGACCGGAGGACGTCAGAAAGCCGAAGCTGTGAGCCCTCTTCCAACCCTTTGGCACAGTTTACCACCATGGTGTCCCGACCGATGTAAGGGCTGAGCAGGCGCGCCGTCGTACGCACAGCGTGGGAAGGCACAGCCAGAACAAGCGCCTCCTTTCCCTGCACCGCTTGCTCTAGGTCAGAAGTTATCTGGAGATTCACCGGCAGGGTGAGGCCCGGCAGGTAAGCAATGTTTTCTCTCGTCTCCCGCATCGAAAGACAAAGCTCCCCCCGCCTAGCCCAGAGTGTCACGTTTTGGTGGTTGGCGGCCAATACGACTGTTAACGCTGTCCCCCAACCGCCAGCGCCGATAACCGCCACACGCATTACTTCCTCACCCTCTTTTCCCCCATAGCTACCTTCTTGCCTAGTTTACTTTCTGTGCCTGCCAGCAAGCGCCTGATGTTAGCGCGGTGGCGCCAGACGGCCAGGAGACATAAGGCGGTGCCAAAGAGGATGTGTGCCGGGGGTAGGCGAAAAAGCAGCATTAGGAAGGGAATCAGCACGCTTCCGACAAGGGAGCCTAAGGAAACATAGCGGGTCAAGGCCATCACCAGCAAGCCGACCAAAACGGCTATCAGAATAACGGACGGAGCGATACCCAGCAGCACACCCATGCTGGTAGCAATTCCCCGGCCACCCCGGAAGCCAAAAAAGACAGGCCAATTGTGTCCTGCGACCACGGCCACGCCGGCCAGCATAACAACATTAGGATTCCCGGTCAGCAAGTCGGCTAAATACACGGCGCCAATTCCTTTTCCGGCGTCCAGCAGCAGGACGACCACGGCTGGACCTGTTCCCAGCGTGCGCAGGATGTTGGTTGTACCGGAACTGCCGCTGCCATACTGCCGGATATCAACGCCGCGAATCCTTCTCCCCACCAGGTAGCCAAAAGAAACCGAGCCTAACAGGTAGGCCAGCAAGACGGCCAGAAAAGAGTTCACGCATCTTCCTCCTTCCTTGTCCGCCGACGCAATAGTAGGCGTAGCGGCGTCCCCTCAAAGCCATATGTCTCCCGCAGCTTATTTTCGAGAAAACGTAAATAAGAAAAATGAACCAACTCCGGATCGTTAACAAACACGACAAATGTTGGCGGCTTGACTTTGATCTGCGTCATGTAAAAGATCTTGAGCTGCCGACCCTTTTTGCTGGGGGGGGGCGTCACGGCCATAGCGTCGGCCAAAAGTTCATTTAGCTTGGCGGTGCTAATCCGCAGCGCATGCTGTTCCGCGACATAGTCGGCCAGGACAAAAACACGCTGCACACGCTGCCCAGTCAGGGCAGAGATAAATAAAATTGGCGCATAGCTCAGGTAAGCCAGTTCATCGCGGATCTTCCGCCGAAACTCATCCATGGTCTTTTCGTCTTTTTCCACGCTGTCCCATTTGTTGACCACCAGGACCAAGGCCCGACCTGCCTCATGCGCAATGCCCGCTATATGCTTGTCCTGTTCCGTCACTCCCGCCACTGCATCCAGTAGAACCAGCACCACATCGGCATCCTCCGCAGCGCGAATCGCTCGCAATACAGAATAATACTCCACGTTTTCAGCGATTTTACTTTTCTTGCGGATACCGGCCGTATCCACGATGCGGTAGCGACGTCCGTCACGCTCTATGAGCAGGTCGATAGCGTCACGGGTAGTACCAGGCACATCGCTGACAATAACGCGCTCGGCACCGGCTAGTTTATTGACCAGAGAAGACTTGCCGACATTAGGTCGCCCGATAACGGCAATGCGCAGGTCGTCATCCTCGGAAGAAATTTCCGCAACAGGAAGATGAGCGACAATTTTGTCGAGCAAATCCCCCGTTCCTAGTCCATGCGCCCCTGATACCGGCTGAGGCTCACCTAGGCCCAGAGCAAAAAAATCAGCCACCGCTGCCTCGGCTGCCTCCGCTTTATTGGCCGCCAGCAAAACGGGCTTATCCGCTTTGCGCAACATCTCCGCTATGGTATAGTCCAGTGGCAGAAGCCCACTGCGCACATCCACCACTAGCAGGATCACCTGGGCTTCATCAAGGGCCATCTGGACCTGGAAGAAAATTTCCCGGGCAATTTGATCTTCCTCAAACGTCAACCCGCCAGTATCAATGACCCAGAATTGACGTCCGCACCACTCTACCTGACCGTAAATGCGGTCACGCGTCACTCCCGGCGTACTTTCTTCGATGGCCAATCGTTTCTGGATCAGGCGGTTAAACAATGTGGACTTGCCCACATTAGGCCTGCCGACAATGGCTACAACCGGCTCTGACACAAATTCACCCCGCTTTCAGAACAAAATAAATCGTTCAAAAAATCGGTCAGATTTCTCACCATCCGGACAGTGCTGCTAAGCCTAGATGACAAGTCGCTGACTGTATACCCGTCCAGGAACAGGTCTGTCCCGTCTTTCAGCATCACCTGCGGCAGGTAAAGCGTCCCCTCCGGCTGTTCCCTGCTAAAAGCCGCCAGCAGGTCACTCGCCGTCAGCAGGCCGGTCACAGAAACATGGCCGCCAAAAAACTTGTTCGCCACCGGCACCAGACGGACCGATAAACCGGCAATGTTGTTTAGGCGCGTCACAATCGCCGCGAGATAGCCGGCAGCAGAAAGACCGGTAGCCACCGTTACAGTTTGCGGCACGCGCAAGGCCTGGGGCAACTTGTCCCGCCAGGCTTCCCAGTCATTGTAAAGCAGGCGCACCAGTCCCACACCGTTTTCCAGCTGCTGATACCCTTCGTACGCCTCGTTCTGTGGTATGCTGTGCCCAGCCACAGTGTAAAGCTCATCAGAGGCAAAGACAAACCGTGTGCCACGTTCTTTCAGGGCCCGCTCCTGCCAGCGGTTCACCTGCTCAAGCACTGCACCGGCCTGAGCTCTGTCATAAGGGAGCAGCGGATACAGACCATCCCGGTGAGCCGTCAGCCCTACTGGCACCACCGCCAAAGTTTGCACGGACGGATAGAGGCTATAAAGGTCGCTTACCGTCTTTTCCAGAAAGGCGCCATCGTTTAGGCCGGGACAGAGGACTGCCTGGGTGTGCAGGATGATTCCCGCTCCGGCTAGGTGGCGCAACACCTCCATAATCTCCCCGGCACGGCGGTGGCCAAGCAGGCGCTGGCGCAAGCTGGCGTCAGTAGTATGAACAGAGACATAAAGCGGGGAAAGATGCAGGTTGCAAATACGTTCTAAATCTTTGGCAGTCAGATTGGTCAGCGTGATGTAACTAGCGGAGACAAACGAAAGGCGGTAATCATCATCCTTGAGGTATAGGCTCCGCCGCATCCCTGGCGGCTGCTGATCCACAAAACAAAAAAAGCAACAGTTCCGGCAGGAGCGGATCGCTTCCAATGTAGGCGATTCGAAAACAAGGCCCAACTGCTCGTCGTAATCCTTCTCGATCTCGTATTCCGTC
>JAGXSQ010000074.1 GCA_018333395.1 Dethiobacter sp. | reverse complement strand
GAGAGTTTGAACGGACTACTGGCAAAAAGAAAAAACCCTGCGAAGTCGCAGGGCGAAGAATAAAAGGATTAAGTTGTACCGTCAGCAGGGGCGCAATCCCTGCTTTTTTTTTGGCTTCAAAACTGTTTTATGCTTGTTCCTAAGATTTGCAAAAACTCTGGAACCCTTGATTTTATTGGTGCGAGAGGGGGGATTTGAACCCCCACAGGCGTAATGCCCACTAGATCCTGAGTCTAGCGTGTCTGCCGTTCCACCACTCTCGCTTGAGGATAGATGGTGAGCCATGGTGGGCTCGAACCACCGACACCCTGATTAAAAGTCAGGTGCTCTGCCAACTGAGCTAATGGCTCAAATTTTATGAAAAGGGCGGCAAGCCGCCGTTCATTTTTTTGGCTGGGGCGGCTGGACTCGAACCAACGCATGCGAGATCCAAAGTCTCGTGCCTTACCGGCTTGGCGACGCCCCAGTATTATGGTGGAGAGGACTGGATTTGAACCAGTGAAGGCTGAGCCAACAGATTTACAGTCTGCCCCCTTTAGCCACTTGGGTACCTCTCCACATCTGCGGGTGAACTAGGATGGAGCCGGCGAAGGGACTCGAACCCGCAACCTGCTGATTACAAATCAGCTGCTCTGCCGTTGAGCTACGCCGGCGGGGGGTTGAAGGACAATATATAGCTTAGCATATTTTCACGAGCAAGTCAACAATGTAAAATATTTACAGTTGGTGGTGCTCTGCCCCCAATAGAAGCAGCTTAGGTGTTAGGAGCTATCCCGTAAACATCTTCAAAAAATGGTCAGAAACTAAGTTTGGTTCCGGCTATGCCGGGTGGGAAGTATACGGGTGGTGCATGTTTTGGGAAAAAGATGTGCAAACCAAGGGGAGAAAAGGAGAAGGAGGCAGGCGGGATATGGCGGAATTGGAGTTTACGCAAATTTTTGCTGACTTGCAGAAAATGGAGGAAGAATTGGCGAGGTCCGACAACTGTCAGCAGAGCCGGGAAAGGTGTTATCACCGTCTTTTGCAACTTAGAAAACGGATGGACTATTGCATAGAGTCGTGGCTGCATTTCGAAGAGAAGATTAATGACCTTCAGGAAAAATTCGGTTTTTCCCTTCCAGATGAACTGCCGGAGTCGGTGTTAAACGCCTTCCTGAAGGTTGTCCCGGCAGCAGCGCCTGAGAAAGACGATGCGGTTCAAGAGCATCTAACGACAAGAGGGGGCCCTCTGCTAGATCTGCCGTCGCACCAGGAAGTGTCTATACGTTTCTTCCGGAAAGGCCTTGGCTTTCTCGAACTGGCGATGATGGACGAAGCTATCGCTCAGTTTAAGCAGGTAGCAACTATGGAGCCAGACTTGCTCCTAGCCCGGCTTTGCTTGGGGGTTGCTTATGCGGAAAAAGGCCAGGCTGATGAGGCGATGCGTGAGCTTCGCCTAGTACAGGCGTTAACGGATGACCGACAGACCCACGCCATCATTCATAATTCTTTAGGAAACCTTTACGCTGACGCGGAGCGGTATGACTTGGCGCTGCCGGAGTTTGAGAAAGCAGTGGAGTTGACTCCGGACTTTGCTGCGGCCCGTTTTAACCTCGGTGCGGCCTACTATAATATGGAAGAATACGGAAAAAGCCTGGACTCTTTTCTGGCTATCAAGGACAGCTTCCCCCGTGACTGGGAGATTTACTTTTACTTAGGCAAGGCCTATAAAAAAATGAGCAACGACGCGGAAGCCCTAGTGAATTTGCTTAAAGCCGCGCACCTTGCACCGGGTCAATTCTGCGTATTTTTTGAGCTCGGGCTGCTTTATGAGCAACTGGGCGAAACACGGAAAGCCTTAGAGTGTTATTATCGTGCGCGCAAGCTCTACTTGGGAGAGGAGGGCCGGGAGTCTGGCGGTAGCTGAAGAGATTAGAGCCCAAAGCAGGAAAATAAAGCCTGGCGACGAAGATAAACTGCTGTCAGGGAGGGAGATGATCTTTTGAGCACAATTCGGGATTTTACTCTGGTACCTGAGGGCAGAATGAAAATTGCCTGGGTTAAGGAGCATATGCCTGTTTTATATGCTCTGGCGGCAGAGTTCAGACAGATGAAGCCTTTTGACGGGTTGCGTGTCGCTATCTGTCTGCACTTAGAGGCTAAAACGGCTTACATGGCTCAGGTAATCCAGGATAGCGGGGCTGAGGTTACTATTACCGGGAGCAATCCGCTTTCTACTCAAGACGATATCGCCGCCGCTTTGGTAGCCGACGGTCTGACGGTTCATGCCTGGCACGGAGCCACAGATGAAGAATACGAGGAGCACCTGCGCAGAACTCTGGAGTGCAAACCTCACCTTATCATTGATGATGGCGGCGACCTAGTAGCGTTGCTGCACACGCAGTATCCGCACTTGCTGGACATGGTGCGCGGCGGTGCCGAGGAGACGACCACGGGTCTTTGCCGGCTGCGGGCCATGGCGGCGGCCGGAATGCTGCGCATGCCGATGGTGGCTGTTAACGATGCCTATTGCAAGTATCTTTTCGACAACCGTTACGGTACGGGACAATCGGTCTGGGACGGCATTATGCGGGCTACTAATCTGGTGGTAGCCGGAAAAACGGTTGTTGTCTTGGGCTATGGCTGGTGTGGCAAGGGAGTAGCCATGCGAGCCAAGGGCCTTGGGGCGCAGGTCATAGTTTGTGAAATCAACCCGATACGTGCGCTAGAGGCGGTGATGGACGGTAACGCCGTCATGCCGGCACTGGATGCTGCGGCTGCCGGTGATATTTTTGTTACTGTGACCGGTTGCCGCGATGTACTGGGACGGGAGCATTTTCTGAAAATGAAAAACGGTGCTATTTTATGTAACGCCGGACACTTTGACGTTGAAATCAACAAGACAGAGCTGGCCGCTCTCGCGATCAACAGCCGACTGGCCCGGCGCAGTGTGGGAGCGTACGAAATCGCCGGCAGGAATATTTACCTCCTGGCTGAGGGTCGGCTGGTGAACCTAGCTGCGGCTGACGGGCATCCGGCCGAGATTATGGATATGTCTCTTGCACTGCAGGTGGAGGCACTGCGCTATCTAAACGACAACTACGGGCGGCTGCCGGACGAGGTGCTGCCGCTGCCGGCTGAAGTTGATGAACGAGTGGCCTGGCGCAAGCTGCAATCACTAAAAATACAGATCGACTCATTAAGCCATGTGCAGGAATCTTATCTTGGACAATGGAAACCGGAGTAAGGGGGGATAACATGAACGTCAGGTTGGCCATCATCGGCGGGACAGGTGTCTACAATCCTAAAATGCTGGCGGATTTGCGAACATTCGAGGTAAATACGCGCTATGGCACGGCGCTCCTGTCGCAGGGCAGCTACCAGGGTCAGGAAGTCGTTTTCCTGGCACGGCACGGCACAAAACATGGCATACCGCCTCATAAAATCAATTACCGGGCGAATATCGCGGCACTCCTCAAGGTGGGCGTGGAGAAGGTGTTGGCCACCGCCGCTGTCGGTTCTTTAAACGAGAATGTGCCCCCCGGATCGATGGTCTTGCTGGAGCAGTTTCTGGATTTCACCAAGGCGCGGGAGGGTACTTTTTTTGACGGCGGCGCTGCCGGCGTGGTTCATACAGATTTTACCGCGCCGTACTGCCCGGAAATAAACAAACTTCTTTTGGCTGCGGCGGAGCGGGCTACGCTTTCGTTGCAAAGCGGTGCGGTGTATGTCTGCACGGATGGGCCACGCTTTGAAACACCGGCTGAAATCAGGATGTTTAAGCAGTTGGGCGGAGACTTGGTAGGCATGACTAATGTGCCGGAAGTAGTGCTGGCCCGGGAGGCGGGACTATGCTACAGCACTTTGGCTTTGTCTACCAATTTTGCTGCCGGAATCTCGCCGACGGTACTGACACACCATGAAGTATTAGCGATGATGGCTGAGAATGGGGAGAAAGTACGCCGCCTGCTGATGGAGTCCATTCCGGCCCTGGTCGGGGCGAGAAACTGCCACTGCCAGAGCCTTGGCAGCAGCGTCCCGCTTTAAGTAAGGAGAAAAGTGATGGAGCCGTTACGCTTTACTGATAACAAGCTCTTTCTTTTAGACCAGCGGCTGCTGCCTGGACAAATTAACTATGTGGAATGTGACGATTGGCGCTCTGTTGCGGAAGGCATCAGACAGATGGTCGTCCGCGGAGCGCCGGCCATCGGTGCTGCAGCGGCCTATGGTATGGCGCTAGCAGCGTTGGAGCGGGAGCACGTCCCGACGGCTGCTTTTTTCTTGGGATTAGAAGAAGCGGCGCGCGGTTTGAAAAGCACGCGGCCTACCGCTGTTAACTTGGCTTGGGCTGTAAACAGGATGCTGGAGGTGGCCGGGAAGTTGGTAGCCCGCGAGCCACGGGAAATTGCCGGGGAACTGTCGGCGGAGGCGGGACGTATCGCGGAGCAGGATGTGGCCACTAACCGCCGCATCGGCCATTTTGGAGCAGAACTTGTGCCAGACGGGGCGCGCATCCTAACTCACTGCAATGCCGGTGCACTGGCCACTGTAGGCTACGGGACGGCCTTAGGTGTGATCCGCAGCGTGGTGGCGGCGGGGAAAAGAGTCCACGTTTATGCTGGAGAGACAAGGCCCTATCTGCAAGGCGCCAGGCTTACTGCCTGGGAGATGTGTTGTGAAAATATTCCGGCCACGCTACTTGCCGATAACATGGCTGGTTTTCTGATGAAGCAGGGGAAAGTTGACCTAGTAATTGTTGGCGCTGACCGGATCGCTGCGAGTGGCGATGTAGCGAATAAAATCGGTACATACTCTCTGGCTGTCCTAGCTGCTGCACACCAGCTCCCCTTTTATGTGGCGGCACCTTTTTCCACCTTCGACCTGACGCTGCGAAGCGGCGCAGAAATCCCGATCGAGGAGCGCCCTGAGACGGAACTGACGCACTTTTGCGGCGTGCGCATAGCACCGGAGGGCATCAATTGCTACAACCCCTCTTTTGACGTAACGCCGGCCTCCTTGATTACCGCTATAATTACGGAATGGGGCATCATTCACCGCCCTGACACAGAAAAAGTGGCTCGTTTTTTCGCAGGACAAGGCCATGAATGATAAGAGGAACCTGCTTGTGACGACAGCCCGGGAAATGTGCCGGGATGCTCTTGTGCTTGGAACCTGGGGCAACGTCTCCGTCCGGGCCGATAACGAGAGCATGTGGATTACACCAAGTGGCCTGCCGTATGAGAGCATGACAGCAGGAGACTTGGTTCTGCTTAGGCTTGACGGAACGGCGCTGTCCGGGCGCTGGAAGGCATCGTCTGAGTGGCGACTGCATGCGGCGCTATATAAAGCAAGGCCTGACTGCGGCGCCATTGTCCACACACATAGCGTTTATGCCACAGCTTTTGCCGTGGCCCACACGCCCGTTTTACCGGTGGTGGAAGATTTGGCCCAGGTGGTGGGCGGCGGCGTGGAAGTAGCTGAATATGCGTTACCGGGAACAGAGCTTTTGGCTGAAAATGCGGTCCGGGCACTGGGTGACCGGAGCGCGGTGTTGCTGGCCAATCACGGCCTGGTAGGCTTGGCCGGCGACCTGTCGGAGGCGCTGAAAGTCTGCCGGGTGGTGGAAAAAGCAGCCCAAGCGTTGCTGCTGGCCCGATTACTGGGGCCGGTGCAGCCGCTTTCCCGGGAGGATGTCCGGATGATGCGTGACTTCTATCTTAAGGCGTACGGCCCAGGGCTGGGCGGGGAGGTTAGTAAATGAATACTTTAATTCGTGGGGCCACCGTCCTGACCGTCAATGAAAACCAGGAAATTATGCCGGAAGCCGACGTGATTATTGAGGGGCAGACTATCAGCTATGTCGGGCCGAAAAAGGATTGGAACAGATCCTTTGGCAGGACTATAAGCGGCAGCGGAAAGCTCTTGGCGCCTGGCTTTGTCAATGCTCATGGCCATGCCGCCATGACTTTGCTGCGCTCTTTTGCCGATGATGTGCCGCTCATGTATTGGCTGGAAAAACGCATCTGGCCGGTGGAGGCAAAACTGAAGCGCGAAGACGTCTACTGGGGGACGCTTTTGGCCATCGCCGAGATGCTTAAGTCCGGCACGACTACGTTTACGGATATGTATTTTTTTATGGACCAGGTAGCGGAGGCGGCAGAGGAAGCAGGAATTCGCGCCGTCCTAGCCCGGGGACTTGTGGGTATCGGTCACCTGGCGGAGAAAGGGCTGGAGGAAAGCGAACAGTTTATCAGCAACTGGCACGGACGCGCTGCCAGCAGGATTACAACCATGCTCGGACCGCACGCGCCTTATACATGTCCACCGGAATATTTGCACAAAGTTTTGACGCTGCAGGAGAAGCTGCATGTGCCAATCCAAATTCACCTAGCCGAAACGCTGGAGGAGGTCCGGCGTATTAACGAGCGATACGGAGTTTCGCCTACAGCGCTGCTAAGAGACACCGGCCTTTTGGCTAGGCCCGTTATCGCGGCTCACTGTGTCCACCTGAGTATGGAAGATATGGACATTCTGCGCGACTTTAACGTCCATGTTGCCCATAACCCGGGCAGCAACCTGAAGCTTGGCAGCGGTATCGCCCCGGTACCGGACTTGCTTGACCGCGGGATAATTGTGGGGCTTGGCACCGATGGTGCCGCCAGCAACAACAACCTGGACATGCTGGAAGAGATGCGCCTAGCGGCGTTGCTGCACAAAGGCAGCCGCATGGATCCAACCGCCATCACGGCGCGAGAGGCTCTGAGCATGGCTACCAGCCAAAGTGCCAAAGCAGTCTTCCTGAACGATGTAGGCATGGTAGCGAGTGGAATGAAAGCGGACTTGATCATGTTTGACTTGCACAAACCACACCTGACGCCGCAACATGATCTCATTGCTCATCTCGTTTATGCAGCGCAGCCAGGAGACCTAACCCTGGTAATGGTGGATGGGAAAATTTTGCTGGAGAATGGTGAGCTAACAACGCTGGACGAAGAAAAAATCCTCTTCCAGGCGCAGGAGAGAGCGATGCACCTTGTGCGGGAAGAGGCAGAGAAATAAGAAAAAAGCCTGGGGGTAACACCAGGCTTTTTTGGTCAGGTGCCTATCCTAGCCGGGAGTGGGAACGGGCGGGGGCGGTGGAGGAACGGGAGCGGGTTCCGGATCGGTTTCGACGCGCATCCGGCGAAGAATTTCTGCTAGTTGCTCAAAAAAGGTGCTGAGCGGCTCACCCCTCTGGATACCGCTGGAAATATCCCGCAACTGCTTGATTATATCGGGATTGGCCGAGACATACGCGTTGACGATGCCTGGTTCCCGCTTTTCAATAGTACGGGCTACTTCCTGCTTGATTTCGACTTCACCGCGTGCCACCTCCTCAGCCCGGTCCAAGGTAATCCCGACCAGGGCCATGTTGGAGATGGCCACTACTACCGCTGCGTCCACCCCCGGCACATCGGCAGCAATGTTAGCGATGCGGTTGGCCATTTCCATGGCCCCCGGAGCTGGTTGCCTTGGTGCTGGCTGCGGGACGGGAGCTTGCTCGGGCTGTCGCTCTGGAGCGGGCCTGCGCAGCGGCATGGGGCAACCGGTGGCAAGCAAGCTGACAATGAAGAGCAAGCAGACAAGGAACACAAACCGTCTTTTTTTCATCCTTTCACCTCCTTGCAGTTTGCTCTTAGCTTTTGACCCCAGCCCTTTTTTATGCGTTTTGCTCGGATTAGGGAAAGCGGAAGAATAACAACAGACTAGTTATATACGGGGCTCGGCAGGAATGCTGTGCCAAAGCATTCTGATGCAAGGCAATGCTTGGGAGCGAGCCAGCACACACAATTTGTATGGTGGTGCGTTCTCATTAAAGTATTTTAGCGAAGTCAGTGCTTTCGGCACTTCCTGTACTTCATTGAAGAGGAGCAGGGTGAGGAGCAGGGTATCGCAGGGTCGATCTTCTGGCGGGAATACAGTTCCGGCCCCGTCACAATACGCTCCGTATCCAGAGGGGAACGAGAGGGATTCCTCCTGCTAAAAAAGCTACGAGAAAGGGAGGAAACAAAGCTCGCCGCCTTAGGTGTGGCCATTTTGCCGGAGCAGGACATTATATACTTGGAGGTGTAGGGATGGAAAACAGTGACGCGTCAACTGACCTGTTGAACTATTATTGTCTGAGAGAGGGCTTGAGAAAAGGGAACGAAGACAGAGCCTGCCCGCTGGCTGTTTTAAGCCGCGTGTCGGCAGCCATCAGCGGGCTGTCCAACCTAGAGGCAATTCTCCGCATCGGGCTGGATACCACGCTGGAATTTATGAATGGGGCGGTCGGCGGGATTATGCTGTTGGACGAAGAGACGGATATGCTTTACTATCATGTCTACCGGGGGCTGTCTGACAACTATGCAGAGCATATGTGTGTCAAGCTTGGGGAGGGGGTCGCCGGCAGAGTTGCAGAGAGCGGGAAGGCAGTCCTTTTGGACGATATTTCGGTGGAGCTCAGCGCGATAAGGCCTCACCTGATCAGCACAGAGGGACTGAAAGCTTTTATCAGCGTGCCGCTCCAGGCAAAAGAACGGGTGCTCGGAGTGATGAACTGTGGAAGCCGGACTGAACGTCACTTTGCGGAAGCGGACATCTACCTTTTGCACTCCATCGGCGACCAGCTTGGCATCGCTATTGAGCGTGCCAAGCTCTACGAGCAATTGAAAAAGGGCCGCGAGAGGTACCGACAGCTGGCGCGGCAAGTTATCCTAGCTCAGGAGGCAGAAAGGAAAAGAATTGCCAGGGAGCTTCATGACGAAACGAGCCAGACACTGGCCGGCCTAGCCCTAAACCTGCAGGCGTTGATTGAGCTTGCTGAAATGATTGGGCTCGATAATGAGCAGTTTAAGACCATGTTAAAGAAGACGCACGCAGCTACAGTGGGTGTGAATATCGAAGTCAGCCGGTTGATCGCTGATCTGCGGCCAGCGCTTCTGGATATCTTAGGGCTTGTTCCTGCCATCCGGCAGTATGCGGAAACGAGTCTGACGCCCCTTGGCCTCCGGATAAATTTTGAACTGGACGAGTTAAAAAAAATCCTGCAGCCGGAGGAAGAGCTGACCCTTTTCCGCTGGGTTCAAGGAGCTGTAGGGAATATTATCCAGCATGCCCAGGCAAAAAATGTGACCCTCTCACTTAGGTATGAAGACGGAAAACTGGTTTTGCAGGTCAGCGACGACGGCAAAGGCTTCCATCCAGCTCAGGTTTCTGATGTAGGCGACAGGGGACGGGGCTACGGGCTGTTTAATATGCGGGAAAGAATGGATCTGATTGGTGCGACAAGCACGGTGCAGTCAGAACCGGGGAAAGGGACTACTGTGACAGCCGTAGTCCCGCTTGGTGAACGATGGGCAAGCAGAAAGTGAGGGACACTGTATGCGGAAGATTAGAGTTTTAGTCGTTGATGACCATACCATTGTCCGTGAGGGGATCTGCGCCCTGCTCGGTCTTTCGCCGGAAATGGACGTGGTGGGCGAGGCCTCCAATGGCGTGGAGGCGCTGGAGATGGTCAGGAAGATCAAGCCCGACGTGGTACTCATGGATATCGCCATGCCTGTGATGGACGGTCTGGAGGCAACGCGGCGGTTGGCCAGAGAATTTCCGGAGACGAAAATTCTGGCGCTGACACAGTATGACGACCGAGAATATGTCTTTCAGATTATTGAGGCGGGAGCGCGTGGCTTTATCAGCAAAACAGTGGCTTCCGCGGATCTGGTCACGGGCGTCCGTGCGGTTAGCCGTGGTGATTCTTTTTTGTCCCCGACTGTAGCAAAATTTCTTGTGGATGATTTTCAGCGGGAGGCGGTCGGGAGGAGAAGCCTTGACCCCTATGAGCAATTGACGGACAGGGAAAGAGAAATTTTAAGGCTGCTGGCTGAGGGGTATACAACACCGGAAATCGCTGAAATGCTGGTGATCAGCCCCAAAACTGTGGAGGGGCACAAGACGCGCCTGATGGGGAAATTGGATCTGCACAACCGGGTCGAGCTGGTTAAGTATGCCGTACGCAAAGGCATTATCACTATTTAGCCGGGATGTGGAGAGGAAAAGTTTGAAAATACAGGGCTGAAGAGACGGGAAAAGTTAAGGGGAAATCCTCCCTCCGGATGAGGGGAATAGCTCTGGCCGAATTGTCTTAATATTCTTACAATAAAGATAATTACCGGCAGGCGGGAATTGCGCCGGAGGAAGGGGAGCTGAAAATGGAAAAAAGACCGGTTGTTCTGATTGTGGACGGAGATGCTGATTTTACTCAAGGGTTGGCTGCTGGACTAAAAGCCAAGTATGAGGTCTTGTTTGCCAGAGACAGGATTCAGGCTGAGAAGGAGGCCATGGACAACAAGCCGGGCTTGGTTGTCCTTGGGAGCATCAAGCCGCGGGGGGACGCCTTTTTGCTCCACAAGTGGTTCAAGAATATTCCCAAGTTTCGTGACATTCCCCACATCGTGGTTGATGCGCCGCCCGAAAAAGAGCTGACCATGGGTTGGAGGAGAGATGAGGGCCTGCAGATGGAGGCGGAGGACTATTTCCGCCGGCCGATCGAGACGTCTGCTTTGCTGCAGTTCGTCGATAAAATTATGGACGCGAAAACGCAGAAAATAAAAGTTTTGGTGGCAGACGATCATGCTGTGGTCCGGGAAGGGATCAGCGCCCTGCTGAACCTGCAGAAGGATATCAGCATTGTTGGCGAAGCCGTTGACGGAAGAGACGCTGTGGATAAAACTCTTCGGCTGCAGCCCGATGTGGTGCTGATGGATATTGTTATGCCGGTGATGAACGGCCTTGAGGCGACCAAGGAGATTTACCGGGAATGCAAGGAGGGGGTCAGAGTGCTGATGCTGAGTCAGTACGATGACGAGGGGAATGTCCAGGCTAGCTGGGAAGCGGGAGCTTTCTGGTTTATCCCCAAGAAAAGCGTAAGTTCTCAGCTGTTGGCGGCGATCCGGGCTGTCAGCCGCGGAGAGCGCATGACTAAAATGGCAGCGTGCCTCTGCTGACCACCTGCATTTTACCGAACGATTGGAAGGGGGATAATCTTTGCAACAGGTGACGATCACTCTGAATAAGCGGGTGGTAAGCGGTCACGAGGGAATGACTGTTCTGGATCTGGCGCAAGAGGCGGGGGTTGATATACCCACCCTCTGTCACGATGCCCATCTTACGCCAGTGGGCGCATGTCGTCTTTGCATGGTAGAGAATGAGAAGACCGGAGCTTTGCTGGCGTCTTGTGTGACGCCTATTTTTCCTGGAATGGAGATTAATACGGGTTCGCCGAGAGTCATAGCGCATCGCAAGATGATTGTGAAGCTGCTGCTGGCCAGTCATCCCGACTCCTGCGTTGTCTGTGACAAAGGGAACCGTTGCCGTCTACGGCAAATTGCCGCAGACCTGGGGGTAGGTCATACAGAACTGGAAAGAATCCCTCAACCGGCTTTAATCAAGGAAGTCAACCCCTATATCAGCAGGGATTTAAGCAAGTGTATTCTGTGTGCCAAGTGTATCAGAGCCTGCCAGGAACTCGTTGTCGAAGGCGTAGTCGATTACTTCCACAGAGGATTTAAAGCCCAGCCGGCTACGTTCGGTGAGGAGTCGCTGGAGAAAACGGCTTGCACTTTCTGCGGCACCTGCGTGGCCGTCTGTCCTACAGGCGCACTTATGGAAAGAGAGAGTATCTACCAAGGCACAACAAGAACCGCCGTTACGACGACCTGTCCTTTTTGCGGCTGCGGCTGCAGCGTTCGCCTGGAGATCAGAGACAACAGGGTGGTGCGCGCCACGCCGGGGAAGAACGAGGGATCTGACCGTGGTGCTCTTTGCGTGCGGGGGAGTTACGGGCTCGACTTCATTCACAGTGCGGGAAGGCTGACCAAGCCCCTGGTCAGGGACGGTGATGGATTCAGAGAAGTGCCGTGGGATGTAGCACTGGCGGCTGTGGCTTCGGGGTTGCAGCGTGTCAGAGGGACTTACGGACATGATAGCTTGGCCGTATTGGGCTCGTCTAAATGCACGAATGAAGAGAATTATCTTCTGCAGATGTTCACGCGCAAGGTGCTGGGAACCAACAGCATTGACAACAGCGCCAGCCTGTATAATGCCGCTACCAGGGAGGGACTGGGCGGATCGGTGGGCTTAATGGGCACAACTAATCACTTAGGTGCTCTGGAACAATCAGACGTGATTATTGCTATTGGCACTGATGCCGATGTGTCCGCACCACAGGCCTCTTACGCTATTAAAAGGGCGGTTAAATTTAAAAGCGCCAAATTGATCGTTATAGATCCTAGGAGAACCAAATTGACAGAATTCGCCCATGTGTGGCTGCGCCCTAAATTCGGCACTGATGTGATCTTGCTTAATGCGCTGGCCGGTGTCATTATCGGAGAAGGGTTGCTGGACGCCGAATTTGTAGCCAGAAAAACTGCTAATTATGAGTTGCTGCCGAGGGCGCTAGAAAAATACACGCCTGAATATGCCGAAAAAATGACGGGTGTGCCTCGGGAACAGATTCGGGAGGCCGCGCGCCTTTATGCCAGGGCTGCTAGATCTTCTGTTGTTTACGGAACGGGGATTACCAAACAGGCCAGAGGTTCGGACAGTATAAAGGCACTGGCGAACCTGGCGCTACTAACGGGCAATGTCTGGTGCAGAGGCTGTGGAATTTATGCTTTGCAAAAAGAAAACAATGGGCAGGGCGCTTGCGATATGGGGGCGATCCCCGATTTCTTCCCCGGTTATCAGCGCTTGGCCGGCTACCAGACCAGGAGGAGGTTCGAGAAACGATGGCAGGTCTCCCTGCCGAGCAAGCCGGGAATGACCGCAACGGAAATGTTCTGGAATGCGAAAGACGGAAAAATCAGGGGCATGTACGTGGTGGGGGAGAACCCGGTTGTCGGTTGGGCGCAGGCGGATCTCGTCAGAGATGCTTTATCCGCACTTGATTTTCTCGTTGTTCAGGATATATTCCTCACGGAGACGGCCAAAATGGCCCATGTTGTCCTGCCCGCAGCCAGCTTCGCCGAAAAGAGCGGGACGTTCACCAACTTCGAGGGCAGGATCGGGCGGGTACGGCAGGCGGTGGACCCGGTGGGGGAAAGCCTCCCCGATTGGCAGATTATCCTCAAGCTTTCAGAAAAGATGGGGGATCCGCTGCCATTTTCCACTCTGGAACAGGTGATAGAGGAGATTGAGGAGTTTGTTCCTTTGTATGAAGGCTATTGCTACGAGGACGGAAGGTTCGATGACGATTGGTGTTTTTGGGAGCAACGGCGCGAGAGTAGCTGGCAGCACTTGAGCGGATTTGCCCGCTTCTCTGCTGTCGGGCTTGACTTGGAAGCGGAGCCTGACGGTTATCCGTACACGCTGGTCTTGGAGCCCTCTTTATTCCATTTTGGCAGCGGGGCAAGAACGGCGGGAGCTTCGCGGCTGAATCGCCACGCTGCGGAAGCGTTCTTGGCTATTAGCCCATCTGACACGGAAAGGCTCAGTGTGGCTACCTCCGATCGAGTCAGGATTGTCTCCCCCGTGGCTGAACTGGCCGCCGTGGTAAAGATCGACGGAAACCTCCCTGAGGGCACGGTATCACTGCCGGCTTCTTTCCCGGGCGCAAACAGGCTATTCAGCCTGGAAAAAGCCTCGGGAAGCACTAGGTCCTCGCTGAATACATGCAACGTAAGGATAGAAAGGAACGAGCAACATGGATAACATAAACAACTCTCCGCTGATTGATATGGCTGAAGTCCGTGAGATTATCAGCGAATATAGTGAAAAAAAATGGTCGTTAATTCCACTGTTGCAAAAGATCCAAGAGGAGTGCGGGTATATCCCGCCGGAATCTATACCGCTGATTGCCGCTGAGTTGGGCCTATTCCCCAGTGAGGTGCAGGGGGTTATTTCCTTTTACTCCCAACTTTACACAGAACCCCGTGGCAGGAATGTGGTCAGGGTGTGCCGGGGTACGGCCTGCCATGTTCGTGGGGGCAAGACCATACTCAAGCTGGTTAGGCAGCAGCTTGGCATTGAAGAGGATGAAACCACCGAGGACTTTGAGTACACGCTGGAAACGGTGGCCTGTATCGGCGTCTGTGCTCTTGCACCCACCATGGTTGTCGGCCATCAGGTACACGGCAACATGAATCCCAAAAAGGTGAGGCAACTGTTTAATAAGGACGGGGATGGCCACGATGGTTAAGCGTAAGATTTTTATCTGCCAGGGAACGGGCTGTCTGTCCAGCGCTTCCGCCGCTGTTTGTCAAGCTCTGCGCGTGGAAGTGACCCGGTTGGCGCTGAACGGGGTCGATGTGGACTACACCGGGTGTCATGGATTCTGCGAGCAGGGCCCCATAGTAATTGTGGAACCAGAGGGAGTTCTCTACACTAGGGTCCAGGCCGAAGATGCCTCGGAAATCGCTATTTCCCATCTCCGTGATGGAAAACCGGTTGAGCGGCTGTTTTACCGTGACCCCGTCAGCGGGACACCGGTACCGCATTATCACGAGGTGAATTTTTACAGGGAACAGCAACGTGTCATTCTCCACAGGTGCGGGCGAATCAACCCGGAGAAAATAGAGGACTATCTGGAAATGGGAGGCTATCAGGCCCTGCAAAAGGCCATTTTGGAAATGACTCCCGAAGAAGTTATTGAGGAGGTCAGTAAGTCGGGCCTGCGCGGGCGGGGTGGCGCCGGATTTCCCACAGCAAAAAAATGGGAGTTTTGCCGCAACGCTCCCGGAGAAAAGAAATACGTTATTTGCAACGCGGATGAAGGGGATCCAGGCGCGTTTATGGATCGCTCCATCCTAGAGGCCGACCCCCACGCCGTTGTCGAAGGACTGTCCATCGCGGGCTATGCTACCGGGGCGAGCGAGGGATACATTTATGCGCGCGCCGAATACCCTCTGGCAGTCAAACGAATTCGTATCGCCATCGAACAGGCGGAGGAAAGAGGGTATCTAGGAGAGAAAATCCTTGGCTCAGGTTTTAATTTTACTATTCATGTCAAAGAAGGAGCCGGATCGTTTGTCTGTGGCGAGGAAACAGCGCTCATTGCGTCTATTGAAAGCCGGCGCGGTATGCCCCGCCCGCGGCCTCCGTTTCCGGCCCAATCAGGTTTAGACGGAAAACCGACCATCATCAACAATGTCAAGACACTGGCTTCGGTTTCCGCTGTGCTCAGCCGGGGCGCCGACTGGTTCGCCGGCATCGGGACGGAGAAAAGCAGGGGAACCGCCGTATTCGCCCTGACCGGCAAAATCACCAACAGTGGTTTGATTGAAGTGCCTATGGGTACGCCGCTCTCAAAAATCGTTTTCGAACTCGGCGGCGGTATTCCGCGCGGTAAGCGGTTCAAGGCTGTGCAGACAGGCGGGCCGTCCGGCGGATGCATACCGGCGCGCTTCCTGGATGCCCCCGTGGAGTACGAAAGCCTGGCCAAACTTGGCTCGATTATGGGTTCAGGCGGGTTGGTGGTGATGGATGAGAGTACCTGTATGGTGGAAATCGCCCGGTACTTTGTGAGCTTTACCCAGTCCGAGTCCTGTGGCAAATGTACTCCCTGCCGCCTGGGCACAAAGCAGATGCTGGAGATTTTAACGCGCATAACCCAGGGCCAGGGCCGGGATAGCGATATCGACACGCTGCTCAGCATCGCCAAAACGGTTAAAGAGGGCTCTCTTTGCGGCCTCGGGCAGACCTGCCCGAACCCGGTGCTGACCACACTGCAATATTTCCGTGACGAATATGAAAGCCATATCAGGGAGAAAAGATGTCCGGCGGCCGTTTGTGATGCGCTGATGATTTCCCCCTGCCAGCACACTTGCCCGGTGGGGATAGATGTGCCCAAGTATCTTGCCCATATAGCCGAGGGGGAGTACCTGGAAGCGGTGGAAACGATCCGCGAGAGGAATCCTTTTCCGGGCATTTGCGGACGGATTTGTCATCATCCCTGTGAAGTCCGGTGCCGTCGCGGGGAACTTGACGAGGCGGTGTCGATCCGAGCACTGAAACGATTCGTTGCCGACTGGTATTTCGAGCATGCCGGCACCCTGCCGGAGCCACAACCCTTCCGCCGTGTCCACAAGCAAAAGGTAGCTGTGGTGGGGGCTGGCCCCTGCGGCCTTTCCTGTGCCTACTTTTTGGCCAAAGCAGGGTATCCGGTCACGGTTTTCGAGGCGCTGCCCGTTGGCGGCGGCATGCTTTCCGTAGCCATACCCGAATTTAGGCTGCCAAGAGAGGTAATTGAAAAAGAGATTGACTATATCATCAAACGCGGCGTGGAAATTAAATACAACACACCGGTCAATAGGGGAATGAGCATTGAGGCCCTCCGGAAACAGGGGTATGAGGCGGTATTTATCGCCGCCGGCGCCCAGAGGAGCCAGCGGGTCGGTATCCCCGGAGAGATCGAAGACTTGGAAGGTTTCTATTACGGGTTACGCTTCCTGAGAGATGTGAAAACCGGCAAGCCAGTCCGTATCGGTCGGCGCGTGGTTGTGATCGGCGGCGG
>JAGXSQ010000073.1 GCA_018333395.1 Dethiobacter sp. | reverse complement strand
GATGTGAAAACCGGCAAGCCAGTCCGTATCGGTCGGCGCGTGGTTGTGATCGGCGGCGGAAACGTGGCTTTAGACACAGCCCGCACCGCCGTCCGCCTCGGAGCGGACGAAGTCACCATTCTCTACCGGAGGACCAGGGAGGAGATGCCCGTTTCCGAGGTGGAATACGACGAGGCTCTGGCAGAAGGGATAAAAATCGAGTTCCTGGTTAGCCCTACCCGTGTAGTCAGTGAAAACTGGAAAGTAACCGGCGTGCAGTGTTCCCGCATGGCGCTAGGTGAACAAGATGTCGACGGGCGACGGCGGCCGGTGCTTGTGCTTGGTTCAGAATTCTTCATGGAGGCGGACACGGTCTTTGCCGCTGTAGGGCAGGCTCCGGACTTGTCATTTTTACCTGCGGACAGCGCCCTGGAACGAACCCGTTGGGAAACGCTGGTTGTGGACCAGAACAGCCTTTCATCCAATGTTTCCGGGATTTTTGCCGGCGGTGATTTTGTTTCCGGTCCGGGCATGCTCATTGAGGCGATTGCCGCGGGGAGAAGGGGCGCCATGGCCATCGACAAGTATCTCAAAGGCGATACGTCGAGAGTTCAGTTGTACGACCGCAAAAACGGTGAGCAGGCGACGGGGGCTCCAGGCGGCGAGGATGAAGAGGAGACGTGGAAGCCGCAGTTCAGGCCGAAAATGTCCTATCTCCCGGCTGAAGAAAGGAAAAAGAGCTTCCAGGAAACCGAGATGGGGTTTTCTGAAGAGGATGCCAAGCAGGAACCCAGGCGCTGCCTGAGGTGTGACCTGGAAAGATAAGGGAGGTAAAGCCATGAAATCAATCACCAAGCAAAAAATGGCAGAGGAAATCACGCGGCAGCTGGATGGATTGGACCGGGTATGCATCATAGGATGCGGCGCCTGCGCTACTACAACTAGGACTGGTGGGATTGAGGAGGTTATGGCCATGAAGGAGCGCCTGCAAGGGGAGGGTAAACTTGTTACCGGCTGGATGGTTATTCCCACCACCTGTGATGAAATGACTGTTGAGACGGCCAATTCACATGGCGAAGCGATCCGGAACGCCGATTCCATCTTGGTCATGTCATGTGCCCTGGGTGTCCACAGGGTCAGCCTGTATACAAATAAGCCGGTTATTCCAGCCCTGGATACGCTGTTTGTCGGCATGGAAGACATTCCTGGCAGCTTTTATGAAGTATGCGTCCAGTGCGGGCAGTGTCTCCTTGGGTACACTTCCGGAATCTGTCCTCTCACCGCGTGCCACAAAGGTTTACTGAACGGGCCGTGTGGAGGCACTAACCGGGGTAAGTGCGAAGTTGACAAGGAAAAGGACTGTGCCTTTACACTGATTTATGATCGCCTGAAAGAGCAAGGGAGGCTGAATTTGATGGGGATGTACCACCCTCCCAGAAATAACCATGCCGTGCTCAGGCCAAGAAACTTCAAGATCCTATAGTAAAGGAGAAAAAAGCCATGGTGTCAACTTTTAAACAGGCACTAAACTCTGGCAAGTTTGTCATCACAGGTGAAATCGCCCCACCCAAGGGGATAAATCTGGAGAAAATGAATCATCATATTGAACTGCTCAAAGGTAAGGTAGACGCACTGAACGTTACGGATCACCAGAGTTCTGTCATGCGCATTCCGTCTATAGGCGGTTGCCTGGCAGTATTAGAGCGTGGCGGAGAGCCGATTCTGCAGATGACTTGTCGCGACCGGAACCGCATCGCCCTCCAGGCAGATCTGTTGTTTGCCTACACCAGAGGAGTGAGGAACGTGCTTTGCCTGACGGGTGATGCTGTGCCTGTGGGCGACAACAAAGAAGCCAAGGGAGTTTTTGACTTGGACTCCGTGCAGTTACTGCGGGCAATCCGTTTGCTGGAGTCCGGCAAGGACATGGGAGGAAATGAAGTGGATGGGAAGGTCGAATTTTTCATGGGAGCCATTGTCACGCCGGAAGCGCAACCTTTGGAGCCCCAGCTAAGCAAGTTTGAGAAGAAGGTGGAAGCCGGAGCGGAGTTCATACAAACCCAGGCGATTTATGACTTAGAGAATTTCGCAAAATTTATGGAATATGCTCGGCAATTTCCGGTCAAAGTGCTGGCGGGTATCGTTCTTCTGTCTTCTGCCCGGATGGCCAAGTATATGACGGAAAACGTGCCAGGCATCTTCGTACCACAGCCACTGATTGACGAACTAGCCGCTTCTCCCAAAGGCGGAGCGCTGGAAAAGGGGATTGAAATTGCCGGACGGATGATTGCTGCTTTGAAAAAAGAAGGACTTTGCGACGGAGTCCATATCATGGCTATCAATAAAGAGGAAGTCGTACCGGATATCTTGGCTGCGGCGGGGCTCTGAACGCGGGCATGTTTTGTGAACCATGAGCGCCAGATTTACACCGATCAAAAAGTTGATGTTGTTTAAACGGGGAGGCAGTCGCCTCCCCGTTAGGCAATTTTTACCATGTGCAGCTCTAGGGTGGTGGTGCATGAGCTCGTGCGCCTACGGGAAAAACCACACAATGGCAACAGAAGTTCGGCGCGTCAGCGGTGCCCTCTCCCTGTGGGGGAGGGTGAGGGAAACTCGACTTTGACGTAACCCTGGCTTGAAGAATGAGAAAGCTTGCTCCACGAGGAATATTATGCTAGGATGGGTGAAGACGGTCGATTTCGGCTCGACCTGCGGTGCAAGGAGAGAATCATGGTAGCTTTAACCATAACTTTTCCTTTTGAAGCGGCCCATTGCCTAGAGGGACACGAAGGCCAATGCGGGCGCCTTCACGGTCATACCTATCGCCTGGAGGTTACGGTCAAGGGGCCGGTGCAGGACAGTGGCATGGTCATAGACTTTGCAGCGTTGAAAAGTCTAGTACTAGAAGCTGTCATTAAACGCGTGGACCATGAATACTTAAATGAGCTTTTTACCTTTATGCCTACTTGTGAGAACCTGATTCTGTGTTTTTGGCAGAATCTCGAAGAGGCCTTGTTGCTCCACCCTTCACTGATCCTAGAGGAGCTTGTGCTGTGGGAAACGCCGGAGGCACGGGCTAGGCTTGTTCGTGCTGACGTCGAACGGAGGCGGCAGAGTGAGGGTTAAAGAGGTTTTCCTTTCCATTCAGGGAGAGTCTGCGAGTGCTGGCCTGCCCACGGTTTTTGTGCGCTTTGCCGGTTGTAACCTCCGTTGCCGTTACTGCGACACCCAATATGCCTACACCGGCGGGGAAGATGTGCGACCGGAGAAGCTGGCTTTGCGGCTCAATATCTACCCGTACCGGCGGGTGTGTCTTACGGGCGGAGAACCCTTGCTGCAGCCGCAGGAAGAGCTGCAGACCCTCTTGGATTTGCTGGGCCACTGGGACGTTTCGATAGAAACGAACGGCTCTCTGCCCCTGCGAGCACTAGCGCTTGCCCCTGGTCAGCGATGGGTTATGGATATAAAATGCCCGGGGTCAAGGGAAGAGAAGGGCAACCGGTGGGAAAACCTTCAGATCCTTGCCCGGGAAGACGAAATAAAATTTGTTTTGGCGTCGAGAGAAGATTATCTCTGGGCGCGGCAGATCGTACAGACCCATTCCTTGATGGAGCGGACAAGAGTGTCGATGTCTCCCGTTTGCGGGGAACTTGAGCCAGACGAGTTGGCCAAGTGGATTTTGAGCGACGGGTTGGACGTTCGCTTGCAGCTTCAATTACACAAGATTATTTTTGGGCCTGAGGGGGAGCAGGAATGGGTAAGAGGGCAGTTGTAGTCCTCTCTGGCGGCTTAGATTCCACTACCTGCATGGCTTTGGCCCAGGCGGCGGGAGAAGAGATTTTTCCGCTAACCTTTAGCTATGGTCAGAGACATGCAGCGGAGCTGGAAGCTGCAGGCAAGGTTGCCGCCTTTTACAGCGCAGCCGACCGCCATAAGGTTATTGACCTTACTGGCTTGCTCTTTGGCTCAGCACTCACGGACGCCGGCAAGGAAATACCGCTCGGTCGGTCCGAGACCGAGATCGGCCAGGGTATACCTTCTACATACGTTCCGGCAAGAAACACTGTCTTTCTGGCCCTGGCTTTGGCTCAGGCCGAACCGCTAGGTGCGGTCGCTATCTATATCGGCGTCAATGCCCTCGACTTTTCCGGATATCCGGACTGCCGACCGGATTACATTCGTGCTTTCCAAGAAGTGATTAACAAGGGAACGGCGGCAGGCGTGGAAGGGCGCGGCATACGGCTGGATACGCCCCTCGTCAACCTGACCAAGGCGGAGCTAATCAAAAGTGGTATGGAGCTTGGAGCCCCATACCACCTTACCTATACCTGTTATCAGGGCACTGTGCCCTCGTGCGGCGTCTGTGAGGCCTGCCTGCTACGGCTAAAAGGTTTCCGAGAGGCGGGGCTTGTCGATCCAATTCCTTACCATCGTAAAGGGGTCGGCATGGCGGAAACTTACCAGAAAACCTAGCCGTGGCTGTAGTGAGCCGCTACCCGGGTGGTAATACCGCCGCGGGGCAGGAATTCGGCGGTAATGGTGAGCGCTTCAGGCGCTAGGAGCTCGGCCAAGTCATCTTTGATCCGATTCACAACGTGTTCCTGCAGGAGGCCTACATGCCGAAAAGAGTGGAAGTAATACTTTAGCGACTTGAGTTCTACAAGCTTGTCCCTAGGGGTGTATCGTATGGTTAGGGTGCCAAAGTCCGGGAGGCCAGACCATGGGCATACAGAGGTAAATTCTGGGAAGAGATACTCCACCTCGGTTTTGGTTCCAGGATACTCGAAGGGGATGGCTTCCAGCACTCCCGTATCAATAGTCTCATAGCTGTCTGTGTCCCAGCGGCGCTCTGCATATTTATCCACTGTAGTTCTTTCCCTCCGTCATAAACCAAATTTTTTGCGCTTCATTCTTGGCGAAAGTGCTTACTTCAGTTTACCAAAAAAGTAACCGAAAATGAAGGAAATAATCGGAAACAAGGAAAAGATTTTTGCTGGGGGAGATATTGGCTCTGTAAGAATGACTCTACGGCAGGAGGAATAGCAATGTCTATCGAGGAGAAACTGAAGTTAATGGGGTTGTCGGTGCCGCAGGCACCAACTCCGGTTGGCGCTTATGTGCCGGCGGTGCGGGTGGGAAAGCTGCTTTTTACATCCGGTCAGTTGCCGCTGGTTGACGGTGTTTTGCGCTATCACGGTAAAATAGGCGTGGAGCTTACAGAGGCGGAAGGGTATGAGGCGGCGCGTATCTGTGCTATAAATGCGCTGGCGGCTATCAAGACCGTGGTGGAGCTTTCGTCGGTCAGGCAAATTATCAAGGTGACCGGTTTTGTAAACTGCCAGCCTGAATTTACGGCGCAGGCCAAGGTAGTAAACGGTGCGTCAGACCTCCTCGGACAGCTTTTCGCGGGCGGTCATGCCCGTAGTGCCGTCGGTGTGACGGCGTTGCCTCTCGGTGCGGCTGTGGAACTGGAAATGGTGGTAGAACTGGGCGACGCCTAAGGGGGATTACGGGTTGGGCAGTGTAGCGGTGATTGGTGGCGGCTGGGCCGGATGTTCGGCCGCTTTGACGGCTGCCAGACTGGGAGCGCAGGTTATACTGCTGGAACGGGCGGACATGCTGCTTGGCACTGGACTGGTAGGCGGTATTTACCGCAACAACGGCCGCCTGACGGCAATTTTGGAGGCGGAAGAGTTGGGTTTCGGGCAGCTTTTTGCTGCCATGGACAGTGTGGCTCGCCACCACAACCTTCGTTTTCCGGGGCACGAACACGCCTCGCTTTATGATGTGACGCTGATTGAACCGCTCGTACGGGAGCTGTTGTTACTCTCTGGTGTGGAGGTGCGTCTACGCGCTCGCGCTGTGGACGTGACATTGGCAGAAGGTCGTCTGCTGAAAGTTGCTGTCGGGAAGGGCGAGGAGTTGGCAGCAGATGCTTTTGTGGAGGCGACTGGGACTGCTGGCGGCATGACGCAATGTAGTCGCTTTGGTCACGGTTGTGCCATGTGCATCATCCGTTGCCCGTCTTTTGGCTCGCGTGTCAGTATCGCGGGCAAAGCGGGCCTAGAGGAAGTCATGGGCCTGGGGATCGATGGAACGCCTGGAGCCATGAGTGGCTCTTGTAAGCTGCAGAAGGAGTCTCTGGCCCCTCCGCTGAGAGAACAGCTGGAAAAAGAGGGTGTTTTGATAATTCCTCTGCCGGCGGCTTTGCGTCGAGGCAACGAGAGGGACAAGGTGTGCCAACAGTACAACTTGCCTGCCTTTAAGGAAAATCTGGTCATTCTGGACACAGGTCACGCTAAAATGATGGTTCCTTATTTCCCGCTGGATGAACTGCGTCAGGTTCCCGGGCTGGATACGTCGAGGTATGCAGATCCTTACGCCGGCGGGGTAGGTAACTCTATACGCTTTACTTCCATCACGCCCAGGGACGACCGGCTGAAAGTAGAGGGGCTGGGGAACCTTTTTTGTGCCGGAGAAAAAGCTGGCTTTCTGGTTGGGCACACAGAAGCTGTAGTGACCGGGGCACTGGCCGGGTATAACGCCGCAGCGTTGTCTTTGGGGAGGGAATTGCTTATCCTGCCGGAGACGCTGGCCTGCGGTGATATCATCGCGTTTGCCAATATTGGCGGCGGCGGGCTAGAGCAAAGGTCACGGCGCATTACTTTTTCCGGCTCCCAGTATTTCGTTCGGATGAAGGAATTGGGACTGTACAGCGCCGACAGGGCGGCTGTGCGGCGGCGTGTGGCAAGAACAGGGCTGCAAAGCGTCTTTGCCGGATAGCTCCTTTCAGGCGATAAACTTCTACGGCCCCATTGTTAGCTAGATACGCTTACAGTAAAATAAAGGTTAGAACGATGAGTGGATGTGAAAAATGAGGCTACAAAAGTTTTTGTCGGCGGCCGGGGTCTGCTCCCGGCGCGCTGCTGAGGAAATGATTTCCAAAGGCAGGATACGGGTAAACGGCCTGATTGTTATGACGCCGGGAACGACCGTTGATCCGGAGCAGGATGTGGTGGAAGCCGATAACAGGCGCATTTGCCTTCCACAGGAGAAAGTTTACCTGCTCTTGCACAAACCTAGCGGGTATCTGACTACCCTGCGGGATAATTGGGGCCGTCCTACCGTTGGTGAGCTGGTCAGAGACGCTGTAGTGCGAGTCTTTCCAGTGGGGCGCCTCGATTCTGATACGAGTGGCGTGCTTTTGATGACTAACGACGGAGAGTTGGCTCATACGTTGATGCACCCTTCTTTTGGCGTGGAAAAAGAGTACCTGGCTCAAGTCAAAGGAATGCCTGTAATATCGGTACTGGAACAGCTCAGAAAAGGTGTCTTGCTGGAGGACGGGCTTACCGCACCAGCCAAAATACGGCTGGTGAAAGGCGGTAGTGTCGCCTCTTTGGTATCGTTGACGATTCACGAAGGAAGGAACCGCCAGGTACGTCGGATGCTGGCCGCAGTGGGCCACCCGTCTTTAGCCTTAAAGCGTGTCCGCTTCGGTTCACTGACCGTGACCGGGCTTCAGCCTGGGGAGTGGCGCCGATTGAATGAACAGGAAGTAGCTAGTCTATACGGTGCTGTGAAAAAAAGATAGCGCAAGAAAAACCGGTCGTAGCTTGCATGTCAGTCTTTCCTCCGGTATAATCTGAGAAGTGACAGGGACGAAAACAGAAAAACAAGGAGGTGAATTAATGTCAAAATACTATCAAAACAAAACACCAAAGCCCAGGGACGAGTGCAAAGACAAACTGCAAATCATCCCACTTGGCGGCATTGGCGAAATCGGCAAGAATATGTATGTAGTCCGCTATCAGGACGAGATACTGGTTCTTGATGCCGGACTTGCTTTTCCTGGGGACGAGATGCTGGGAATAGATATAGTGATTCCCGATATTTCTTATCTCCAGGAAAATAGGGACAAGATCCAAGGCATTGTGCTGACGCACGGTCATGAGGATCACATTGGCGCACTT
>JAGXSQ010000072.1 GCA_018333395.1 Dethiobacter sp. | reverse complement strand
AGGTCGTCTTTGGTAGCCATGGTGTCTTTGACGGCTTGCAGGTCGTCTTTGGTAGCCATGGTGCCTCTGACGGCTTGCAGGTCGTCTTTGGTAGCCATGGTGTCTTTGACGGCTTGCAGGTCGTCTTTGGTAGCCATGGTGCCAAGGATAGATTTGACCTCACTGCTTAAATGCTCTAGGCTTTCTAAAATTTTGGGCAGAAAATTTTCAACCACGAGCAGAGTCCTCCTTGGAGGTAGTTTAGAAATAATATTTCGCCACATTTTGGCAAAACCCTTCTCTGAGAAGCCGAAATGAGCGAAAATATGTTCGCAGTGAAAGAGAGATACCCAGATGATACATAATAGTTATGTCAACTAAATGAGCATAAAAAAATCTTACACGGTTATCTTAAGATCACACAAATTCATCTCAGCAACGGTGAGGAGGTGATATCTCCGCCTGTAAGAAGGACAAGGAGGATAACCGTGTGAAAAATTTATCCAGAAGGCAGAAGCTTGCCCTAGCTCTTCTTAGTTTGTTGTTGCTACTTGCGGCAGCTTTCCCTTGGAGGATTTGGCTGAATTTGCACCCGGCCCTGAGGATTCTGGAGGGCGAGAAGCATTATGTAAACATAGGCTCGCCCCTGAGCATTTATGTCAGAGGCGACAGGGACGGAGTTCTGGCCTTAAATGGGATACCGATTTCGCTGCGCTCCAGCAAGATAAATTTGCGCGATCCGCTTCTGTTGAGCGCTCAGGGGTTGGGTTCCGTTAATCTGGAATTCAGGTTGTTTGGTATTATCCCACTCAGAGAGCTTAACGTCAACGTTTTGCCAGAAAAAAAACTGGTGCCTGGCGGCCACTCCATCGGCATTAAGCTCCACAGCGAAGGGGTCTTGGTCGTGGGGTACCATTTAGTGCAGGGAGCGCAGAAAGCCGCCTCGCCTGCCAAAGAAGCCGGAATTGAGGTTGGGGATACGATTGTCGCTATTGATGGCATCCGATTGCTTGATGCCAACCAGGTGGCGGCGCTGATTAACAGGCCTGAAGCGGAGGGAAAAGAAGCCAACTTCGAAGTTAAGAGGCGCGGACAGCAATTCATTAAAGAATTAAAACCGCTACTCTGCCAGGAGACAGGTCGTTTCCGTGTCGGTCTGTATGTGAGGGACTCAGCGGCCGGTGTGGGGACGTTGACGTTCTATGATCCTGAAACGATGATTTTCGGTGCCTTGGGCCATGTTATCAGCGACGTTGACACCAACCAACCGATTGAAGTTCGGGATGGGCAGGTGGTCAAAGCTAATATAATCAACATTAAAGCAGCCCGGCGGGGCTATCCCGGGGAAAAGACAGGGGTTTTTCAAGAAGAGCAGGATATCGTGGGAGAAATCAAGAAAAACAATGAATTTGGTATTTTTGGGCGTCTGTCTAGAATGGCAGATGTGCCTGGCAGCTATAACCAACCTATACCAATTGCCCTGATGTCTCAGGTCGTACCAGGACCTGCTGAAATCCTCACGGTCATTGAAGGAGAAAATATAGAACGCTTCGATATTGAAATTCAGCGCATCTACCAACAAACAAGCCCGGGTGATAAAGGGATGGTTATCCGGATTACTGATGAGCGGCTACTGGAAAGCACCGGTGGCATCGTGCAGGGTATGAGTGGTAGCCCCATTATTCAGAACGGCAGTCTAGTGGGAGCTGTGACCCATGTTTTCGTCAATGACCCGATAAGAGGTTACGCGATTTTTATCGAGTGGATGATTGCAGAGTCCGGATTGCTTAATGTACTCAGCAGTCAAGATCAATCTTTAACGCCAAGCGGCGTTATTTTTTTTTGTAAGAATTTTTAAAAAATTGGCAAACATGAAAGGAGTATCCATATGTCTGTCGAATAATCCAAGCTGTGATCTATTTGGTACGCCCAAAAAAGGAGGAGAGCCAAGTATGCCTAAAGTGTTTGTTGCTGACGATAATAGGGAATTTAGCGATTTATTAATTGAATACCTGGAGAGCCAGGTAGATATCGACATTGTAGGAAAAGCGTACAATGGAGAAGAAACGCTGGAATTAATCGCCAAAGACCCTCCGGATGTATTGCTGCTCGACATTATCATGCCTCACCTGGATGGGTTGGGTGTGCTGGAGAAGTTGAAGAATTTTGACTTTGACCCACAGCCCAAAGTGATTATGCTGACAGCCTTCGGGCAGGAAGATATCACTCGCAAGGCTGTGGAGTTGGGCGCTGCTTACTACATACTGAAACCGTTTAACATGGAAGTCCTGGTAGAACGTATCCGCCAGCTGGCGGCCAGCAAGCCTTCGAATGCCGTAAACGGCGGTCTGCCTCGTTCACCAAAGCGTTCAAGTCTGGAGATAGAAGCGACAGGCATCATTCATGAAATGGGCATTCCTGCCCATATCAAGGGCTATCAGTACTTGCGTGAGGCCATTATCATGGTTGTGGAGGATGTGGATTTGCTCGGGTCTGTGACCAAAATTCTTTACCCACGCATTGCCGGAAGATTTGATACGACGAGTTCCCGTGTGGAAAGAGCTATCCGCCATTCTATTGAAGTGGCGTGGTCCAGGAATAACATTGAGACCATTAAAAAGTTTTTCGGCTATACCATCAATACAGAGCGGGGCAAGCCGACTAACTCCGAGTTTATTGCGCTAGTTGCCGACAGGCTCCGTCTAAATAACCGAGGGATCTACTAAGCAAGAAGCGGCGATAGCCGCTTTTCTTTTGAGGAGGCGGAAGTTGAACTTGGAGTGAAAAACGCAAAAGTCAGGAGGAAAAGCAATATTTTTGCAGAATATAGTAAAACGATGGAGAAAACGCTGGCATCCAAAATAATTTATCAGGGGAAAATAATCTCCGTACGCCTTGATGATGTATTGCTGGATAATGGTAAGCAGGCCAGACGGGAAGTGGTGGAACACCCGGGGGCCGCTGCTGTGCTAGCCGTAACCGACCAGGGAGAGGCTTATTTTGTTCGGCAATACAGACAAGCGGTGGGGGAGGAGTTGCTGGAAATCCCAGCGGGGAAACTAGACCCCGGGGAAGAGCCGGTCGCTTGCGCGATTCGCGAATTAGCTGAAGAGGCCGGTGTGAAGCCTGGGAAAATCTCCCCGCTGGCTGAATATTTTTCTTCTCCCGGCTTTGCCTCAGAAAGGCTGTACCTCTATCTGGCTACGGAGCTGGAACCTACGGCCGTGCAGCAGCCGGAGGACGAAATTCTGCACGTTTGTCTACTTCCCTTGCGCGATGCGGTAAAGATGGCCAGACAGGGAAAGATTGGCGACGGCAAAACATTGCTGGCACTTTTGCTGGCGGCCGACATCCTGAAGCTCTGACTGTACTGTCAACATAAATGTGCCAGCTTGCGCATAGACTGTCCCAGAAGCGGGCAGGGGGGAGAACAATGTGGCGTAAGTTGCACCAAACACTGGCGAGGCATGTCCGCGACCAGTTGACGGTTTACTTGGTTGTGGTGTTGGCTTTTGCGGCTGGGGTAACTGTCGGAGGGCTGGCGGTACGCCTGTTGGATGAGACGCAGGTCAAGGAACTGAACGAGTATTTTTTCGGGTTTGTCGATTACCTGGCTGGACAGCAAAGTGTGGACCAGGGAGTTATTTTCCAGAAAGCGTTGGCTCAGAACGCCAGGTTTGTGCTTGCGCTTTGGCTTTGCGGCAATCTTTTTTTTGGCTTTATCCTGATTCTGGCTTTACTCTTTTACCGCGGCTTTACGATCGGTTTTACCGTCGGCTTTCTGGCCAAAGAAAGCGAGCTACACGGCGTTTTCTTTGCTGCTGCTTCTGTTTTGCCGCAAAATCTACTTTATGTGCCGGCCTCTTTGCTGGCTGCCGGCTGTGCGGTTATCTTTTCGCTGTTGCTTTTACGGCGGCGTTTTACCGGAAAAGACTTTCCCTATGGTACGTATTTCACCCAGTACACGCTGCTCATCTTGCTGGCCGCGCTTATACTTGCCGTGGGCGTCGTGGTGGAGGCAGTGATTACACCCGTTTTTATGCGGGCGGTGGCTGGAGTGTTACAATAAACAACGGGGGTGGCTGGGTGATTATCGGAGTGCCACGGGAGATCAAGGCAGACGAGCTTCGGGTGGCCGCTACACCTGCGGGTGTGGAAATGTTGGCTCGGGAGGGCCACACAGTCTTGGTGCAAAAGCAGGCCGGGGAGGGGGCCGGGTTTGCGGACGAAGAATACAGGGCTGCGGGGGCTGTTATGGCTGATGATGGACAAGCCGTCTGGCAAGGAGCGGAACTGATCGTGAAGGTTAAGGAGCCCTTGCCGCAGGAGTATGATTTTATTTCTGCTGGGCAGATTATTTTTACCTACCTGCACCTAGCGGCCGTCTCCGAATTGGCCCAGGTGCTGGCCGAGAAAAAAGTGGCGGCGCTGGCATATGAGACTATCCAGCTGCCCGACGGGTCGTTGCCACTGCTGGAGCCGATGAGCGAAATTGCTGGTCGCATGGCTATACAGATTGGCGCTAGACTTTTGGAAAAAACGTACGGTGGGCGAGGTGTTTTAATTGGCGGCGTGCCAGGAGTACCGCCTGCCGATGTAGTAATTCTAGGAGGCGGTGTAGTCGGCGTGAACGCGGTCAGGGTGGCACTTGGTATGGGCGCACAGGTGACGGTGCTCGATATCAACGCACAGCGTCTGCGGGCGCTTTACGACTTGTTTGACGGCCGGATACTGACCTATATTTGCAACAGCTACAATATCCAGAAAGCTTTGCTCTATGCCGATTTGCTGATTGGAGCCGTCTTGATCCCCGGCGCTAAGGCTCCGCGGCTGGTGACGGAAGAAATGGTGAAAACGATGAAACCTGGCGCGTGTATCATTGATGTGTCAGTGGACCAGGGCGGCTCCGTGGAGACTATTGACCGTGTTACTACCCACAGCAATCCAACCTACGTCCGGCATGGTGTTGTCCACTACGCTGTGGCCAATATGCCGGGGGCGGTACCCCGGACGGCTGCGTTTGCCCTGACAAACGTGACACTGCCTTACGTGCTGAAACTGGCAAACAAGGGCTTCAGGAAGGCGCTGCTGGCAGATCCCTGTCTGGCGGGCGGAGCTAATGTGGTGAACGGATATTGCACACACGCTGCGGTAGCGGAGGCGCTAGAGATGGATTTTGTTCCGCTTCAAGAAGTGCTTGGTTCTTAAAGATTTTGCTTCCCCATACCATGATAAGGGGGGCGATTTCTTTGCGTATCTGGATTTTTGGCCGGATTATTTACCGCCGGGCGCTTTGGGCAGTGCTGCTTCTCTTGGCGTCGCCTTTGATGCAATACTATGCGCACCTGGCTGTCAATCCACATGCTGTGCAGTGGCCCAAACTGCAGGGAGAGGCGCTAAAGGCTTCTGTGGATGTAGAACAGTGCGGGGAAGGCGGTATGGGATGGCGGCGTATCTTGCAAGTCATGCATGATTTTTACCAAAATGGCTTGTAATTGGCTATGGAGAAAAGGATTTTATTTTTGGACGTGGGACAGAAGGCTCAAGCGGTGCGTTCAGCCACAAGGCAAAGGAGAATTTGATGGACAGGACACTGAGGGAGTTTATCCACTATCTGGCTGCGGAAAAAGGGCTGGCTAAAAACACTTTGGAGTCCTATAACCGCGACTTGTGTTCATTTTGTACATATTTACGCCAGAACGGCGTCGACAGCTTGCTGGACGTGGGACGCAGCCAGATTGCCGATTATCTTTTCAGCTTGCAGAAAGCCGGGAAAGCTACGGCAACGCGTTCGCGTAGTCTCGCTTCCATCCGTTCTCTGTATCATTATCTCTTCAAGGAGAAGCTCGTAGGTGTTGACCCTACTTTGGAGTTGGAGTCACCCAAGCAGGAAAAAAAACTGCCGCGGATTCTCTCCATGCAGGAAGTCGATCTGCTGCTGGAACAACCGGATCGCCAACAGGTGACCGGTGTCCGCGACAAGGCGATGCTGGAGGTGATCTACGCTACAGGTGTTCGTGTCTCAGAACTGTTGTCGCTCAATGTTGGAGACATTAACCTAGAGGCGGGGTTTGTCCGCTGCACCGGCAAGGGTTCCAAAGAACGTATTGTTCCGCTCGGTTCACTGGCGATCACTAATGTCGAAAATTATCTGACTGCCAGCCGGCCAAAGCTGGTTCGTCACAGCGGCGAAGCTTCCATCTTTGTGAATCAGCATGGCAAACGCCTAACAAGGCAGGGTTTCTGGAAAATCCTCAAAAAATATGCGCGGCAGGCCGGCATTACCAGAGAAATTACTCCGCATACGTTCCGCCACTCTTTCGCGACACATCTTTTGGAAAACGGCGCCGATTTGCGTTCTGTGCAGGAAATGCTGGGTCACGCTGATATCTCTACGACGCAAATCTACACGCAGGTAACTAAGCCTAAGCTGCGAGAAGTTTATGAAAAAACACATCCCCGGGCGTAGATGAGGAGGATTTTGTGGGCATCAAGCGGGCTATCATTATTGTGCTGGACAGCCTAGGCGTAGGAGCGCTTCCCGATGCCTCTCTTTATGGGGACGCAGGAAGCAACACCCTGGCCAACATCGGCAAGGCGACAGGGGGGTTGAACCTGCCGCTGCTGCAATCGTTCGGCCTCGGTTGTCTGACCGCAGTGGAAGGTGTGCCCTGCCCGGACAGGCCCTTGGCTGCTTTTGGCAAAATGGCGGAGCGTTCCCCCGGCAAGGACACCACAACCGGGCACTGGGAGATGATGGGGGTCATTTTGGACAAGCCGTTTCCCCTTTTCCCAAACGGTTTCCCCCCTGCTGTAATAGATCCTTTTGAGCGGCTGACAGGCCGCCGGGTGCTCGGCAATACCAGAGCTTCCGGCACGGAAATCATGGACCGGCTCGGGTCAGAGCACCTGCGGACCGGTTACCCGATTGTTTATACTTCAGCGGACAGCGTTTTTCAGGTAGCTGCCCACGAGGAAATTGTTCCCTTGACCGAGCTTTACGCCTGGTGCGAGGCGGCGCGCCGCTTATTGCGCGGCGAATACGCGGTTGGCCGGGTCATTGCCCGCCCTTTCATTGGTGTTCCTGGCAGCTTCCGGCGGACAGCGAACCGCAAGGACTATTCCCTAGAGCCTTTTGCTTCGACGGTACTGGACGCTTTGGTGGAAGGCGGGCAGCAGGTGGTGGGAGTCGGCAAGATTCCTGATATCTTTGCCGGCCGCGGCATTACCGTGCCGCTTCATACCGAAAGTAACGATGACGGCATGCTCAAGCTGCAGGAGTCCTTGGAACGCTTCCCAAGCGGCCTGATTTTCGCCAACCTAGTTGACTTCGACATGCTCTACGGCCACCGCAATGATGCTATCGGCTATGGACACGCTCTGGAACGGTTTGATGCACAACTAGCGCTCGTTTTGCCCAAAATGACGGAGCAGGATGTGCTCTTTATTGTCGCCGACCACGGCTGCGACCCCACCTTTCCCCATACCGACCACACCCGCGAGTATGTGCCGTTGCTGGCTATCGGCGCCAAAGTCAGTCCGGCGCCCCTGGGCACCCGGGAGACGTTTGCCGACCTGGGCGCCACGGTCGCCTGCCTGCTCAATATTCCCGGGCCTGATGCCGGGACCAGTTTTTGTTGCGAAATGGGGCTGTGTAAATAATGCGCGCCATAGACATCATCCGGCAGAAAAGAGACGGCGCCATTCTTTCCGATGAAGCTGTCAGGTTTTTTGTTCACCGCTACACGGCGGGGGAAATCCCGGATTACCAGGCGGCTGCCTGGCTGATGGCCGTCTACCTGCGCGGCATGGATGAGCGGGAAACGAAAGCTTTAACCCGCGCTTTGGTCGATTCCGGCGCGCAGCTGGAATTTTCGCTTCCGGGACGGACGGTAGTGGACAAACATTCCACGGGCGGCGTGGGCGACAAGACGACATTGGTGCTGATGCCGCTGCTGGCGGCTGCCGGGGTTACGCTGGCCAAAATGTCCGGCCGGGGCCTCGGCCACACCGGCGGCACGATTGATAAGCTTTCCTGCATTCCCGGTTTTCGCGCCGAGCTTACCCGGGAGGAGTTTACCCGGCAGGTTGCGGAAACAGGACTGGCCATCACCGGGCAATCGCCGGAAATGGTTCCCGCCGACGGCAAGCTGTACGCTTTGCGTGACGTGACGGCCACGGTGGACAGTATCCCGCTGATTGCCGCCTCTGTGATGAGCAAAAAAATCGCCGCCGGGGCGCAAAGCCTCCTGCTTGACGTCAAGGTGGGCAGCGGCTCATTTTTGCGTTCCCTCCCGGAGGCCAAAACACTGGCCGGGCTGATGGTTTCTATCGGCAAGAGTCTGGGCCGCCGCACTGTGGCCCTCGTGACAGCCATGGAGCAGCCGCTGGGCCTGACGGTTGGTAACCACCTGGAAGTAATAGAGGCCTTGCAGACGCTGCGGGGCGCCGGGCCGCCGGATTTGCGGGACCTTTGCCTGCATCTGGGGGCCGAGATGCTGCTCCTGGCGGGTGTGGAGCGGGACTTTGGCGCCGCCCGTCAAAGGGTGGCCTCTTGCCTGGCCGACGGGACGGCTCTGCAGGCGATGAGGCGCTTTATTGCCGTCCAGGGCGGCGACGCACGTATAGTCGATGACCCGGACAGGCTTGGTATTCCGCGGGCCAAGGGAGAACTGCTAGCCAACGGCAACGGCTGCGTAACGCGTCTTGACGCCCGCACGGTTGGCGACACGGCCGTGGCACTCGGGGCAGGGCGTGAGAAAAAGGGCGAACCGATAGACTTGCTGGCCGGGATACGGCTCTATAAAAAATGCGGTGATGCGGTATGCCGCGGCGAATTGCTGGCGGAACTCTTTTCCTCTAGGCCGGAGACAATCGCCCCGGCCACAGCTTTGCTGGAGAGCGCGTATCTTTTCGGGGACAGCGCGCCGCCGGCAGGCCCGCTGGTGCTGGAGCGGGTGGAGTGACTGTAACATTAATTGTACCTAGATTCTACGTCAACAATTTTAAAATGGCCTTAAAATCAGAAAACATCAGGGTTTTAGCTAAATTTAATTTTCACCCAATGGGTGAAAATTAAAACGCATAAACATGTTGATTTATCAGCTTTTCACACTTAAAATATGGTAAAATAGTAGTAAGAAAAGTAGTGAAAAGGGGTCTTAATTATGGTCAATAAAATTGATTTTAAAGCTAAAAATTTAACATCGAATGCGGGTCTTTTTCTGCTTCTTGAGAACGCAAAAAGTAACGGGATTTTTGA
>JAGXSQ010000071.1 GCA_018333395.1 Dethiobacter sp. | reverse complement strand
AAATTCCCGACCAAAAAGCAGGATCGTTTCTTTCTTTGAAGCTTCAGACATAGTGTGGGCCTCCTTAAAAACATTTAACTCCCACACTAATTATGACATGAACGTTTTCGCTTGTCCAGTGCTTTTTGCGAAAAAATTTTTTCGCTTGGCCGCTTAAACCCTTAACAGACAAGCCTCCATTTATTCATGCGTCAGCTCTGCCATACATCGTAGCCGGTCTATGTTCGGCATCCGTGTCGGCGACAAACTTTCCGTCTGGGGAGAGCAAGTCAAGCACCCGGAAACGCTTGCCACTGTCAAGGGCATTTCCCTTGCGAAAGACAAGACCATCTCTGAATCGGTCGTAAACACGATCACCTGCCAGAAGGTCATATCTTTTCTTTCCCGGCTTGGCGTAACACCCAACCTTGCCGTCAAAGCGTTCAAGAAATGGGGCGGCGCTACCATTGACAAAATCAGCGCCAACCCTTACTGTCTGACCAATCTCCGCATGGTCGGATTTGCCCAGGCGGACGGGAACGCAAAAGCGCTTGGCATATCTCCTGCAAGCGAATTCCGCGTCAAAGCAGGCATCCTGCATACTTTAAGGGAATCGGCTGCTACTGCTACCTGCCGGCGGAAGAGCTGCAAAAAGCGGTTCTCGCCCTGCTTGACAGCGAGGAAGTCATTCCCGGACACGTAACAGGAGCTGTGGCCTCTCTTGCCGCCGCAGGCCGCGTGGTCTGCGGCGACGGCTACGTCCAACTGTACGAACACGCCAGAGACTAAGGCATCGTTTTCGTCACGGCAACTTCCATGATGCGGCTGGCTGCCTGGCCAGAGGGAAGAGCCTGTCCAAATCCAGGAAACGATACTTGCCCTAGTCGCGCAGTACCTGGAGAAACACGGCACAATCGAGGGTCTGTCTAAGTATATTCCCAATAAATTGGTATACATCGCTGCAAGTAGGCTTATTTAAGCATGGCCAAGTGGAGTATATGGCTGCGTTTTTCGCTGAACTGGCGAAGAATGTTTGCAACGCAAAAGGCTCGTCTCTCACTCTCACATCTTTTGACAACCGCAATAATGTCAGGTATGATAGCGACAGAAGCAGAAAATTTTGAAAGGAGCATTGCTGTGTCACATACCTACAAAGCGGTACTTCACGGAAACCGCGTTGAATGGATTGATCCGCCTCCCCAGGGGCAACGGGCAGTCTGTGTACACATCACTTTACTAGAAGCTGCCTCCGAGGACCGCGGCAAACAGATGGCGGATGCCCTGGCAGATCTTGCCGCCCTAGGGAGACTATCGTCTATCATCCCGGATCCTGCGAATTGGCAGCGTGAGCTGCGAAAAGATACGCCTGTACCACATCGGGAATCCTAATGCTGATTGACAGCAACATCATTATTTACGCTACCCAGCCGGAGCATGACCTTCTACGTCAGTTTATTAAAAAACATGCGCCGGCCGTTTCTGTAGTCAGCTATATAGAAGTGCTCGGTTATCATCGTCTCCAGGAAACAGAACGGCTCCTTCTGGAGAAGTTTTTTCAAGTCTCTGAGGTCATTCCGCTATCAGAGCCAATTGTTAAGCAGGCAGTAGCCCTTCGGCAGAGGCAGCGCATGAGCCTTGGCGACAGTATTGTAGCTGCAACCGCGTTAGCCTACGGACGACCACTGGCAACCCGCAACGTAGAAGATTTTGTCTGGATTGAGGAATTAACCGTGCTGGACCCGCTGCTATTGAGTGAGTGAAAGCCCTGGAGGGAACCTCCGGGGCTTCGTTTATGCCGTTGTTCTAAGTTGTTATTGGGCGGTGACGGTCCGGGCGGTGGCATCCCATACGATGTTGGCCCGCAGGGCGGTTGCCACAGCAGGGAAGCATCTGTTGTTTTAGCCAAGCTTGATGCGCAATAACAAAATTATCACGCAGAGCGCAGATAATAATTTAATGAAACGGTCGAAGCATGGATTAAAGAAGCGTATTGCTGGCTGCTCTATCTATCCATCGACCGTAGCGTGGATCTGAAAACCATCGTGTGGGACAGCATTAGAATCAGCGGCGGAGCAGATTCTATTATTGCCAAAGGCGCAAAGAAAATGATTCAGAACGAAGCGCTGATTACCCAGTGGGCTCCGGCGTTGCTGTTGATGGAGTTAAATAATTTGCTGTGGAAGGATGCAGACCATATTGAAATAAAAAAGCTGTGGGACTACCTGTGCACATACTGCTATCTCCCGCGGCTGCGCATTCTGCCGCAGTTCACGCCGCAGGCTCTCAATCGATACCTCCGGACAGCGCAAATAGCCTGCGACAAATTTTTTTGCCTTAATGCTTGAACCCTTAACAGCTAAGCCTTTCTTCGTTCATGCGTCAGCACTGGCCCATGCTTACCCGCCAATACTCGCAAGGCTACGACTATTTTTTCAGGTAGAGGATTTCGCCGGTGATTTTTTCGCTGATGGTTAGCAAACCGCATGAAGGGTAGGGCTCGCGCCGCGGGTCTGTCGGGGAGCCGGGATTAAAGAGTAGCACGCCTTTTTCTTCGCGGCAATAAGGCTGGTGGCTGTGACCAAAGACAACGCAGTTCACATTGTCTTCGGTAAAAGCTCCGTATGCCCTTAGCGGCGTCTTATGGCGGTCGCTACCAAAGTCACCGTGGATCAGGCCGATACGGTATCCGGCCACATCTAGTATTTTCTTGCGGCCAAGGAGTGGGACAAGATAAACGGGGTCCATGTTACCGACTACTGCCTCTACGGGGGCGAGGATACGCAGTTCGTCGAGGACTTTTTCTTCGACCAGGTCGCCGGCATGCAGGAGCAAGTCAACGCCGTCCAGAATCTTAAAAAGCGCAGCGGGCAATTGATTGGCTCGCAAGGGGATATGGGTGTCGCTGATGACGCCGATACGCATCTTCTGCCTCCACTGTGCCCGCTCTGGCGGGCATTTATGGTTGCCTGATTTGGCACGCACTCCTAGTTTGGACGAATTAGTGATAACTGCCGGTAGAGTTCGATTTCTTCGGCAGTGAGCTGCGGTGGTAGGTCAATCGCCGTTTTCAGATACAAGTCACCGCGGCCACCCTCTTTTTTCGGCAGACCTTTGCCACGCAGGCGGAGCCTTTTCCCGGTAGGGGACTGCGGCGGGACGGTCAAAGTGACGTCGCCATCCATGGTCCGGACGTGTACTTTAGCTCCCAGCGCCGCCTGCCAGGGGGCAAGGACAAGCTTGGCCTCAAGGTCATCACCTTTTACGGTAAAATGTGCGTGAGGGAGCAGGCGAACCTTTAAGTAAAGGTCGCCGGGCTGTCCACCGGAGACAGCGCTACCTTGGTTGCGTAGGCGGATTCTACTGCCCTCGCGGGTGTTTGGGGCGACTTTGACGGTGAGTGTTTTGGGGACACTCTGCTGGCCTGTGCCGCCGCAGGTTGAACAGAAGCCTTGTCCCCGGAGGCCGCTGCCGCCACACTGCGGGCAGGGCGACTGCAAGTCGAGTCGTAAGGTTTTTTCTGTTCCGTGGTAAGCTTCTTCCAGTGTCAGCGTCAGCTCTGCCTCTACGTCTTCGCCGCGGCGCGGTGGTTTGCGGAAAGTCTCCCGCCGACTACTAAAGTCTCGCTGCGAGCCGCCAAAAAGCATTTCAAAAAAGTCACTGAACCCGCTTTCCGCGCCTGTAGAGGTGTGGAAGCGTATCCCTTCCATGTCTGGGTGGGGAGGAAATTCTTGCCCGGCCTGCCAGTTGGCGCCCAGACGGTCGTATTTTTTTCTTTTTTCCGGGTCGCTTAGCGCTTCATAGGCTTCATTGATCTTTTTTATTTTTTCTTCCGCTGTTGCTTTTTTCTCATCTGGATGCAGGTCTGGATGCCACTTGCGGGCTAGCTTGCGATAAGCGGATTTAACTTCTTTCTCTGTGGCATCCCGCTTGATGCCTAGAATCTCGTAGTAGTCCTGAAATTTTGCACCCATCCGCATCACACCGTTTCTACAGTTTATTTTTTATTCAAACTCTGATTATGTCTTCAACACTAGGGTGTGCCGAAGGTTCACTCTTTTCGGCAGACTGTCCGGCTATGCCGAGGCTACCGAATCATGGAGAGACTTGCTGCAAGTCGCTTTTCATGTTTTGAATTCGCTCGGCAAGCGTATTTTCCTGCAACGCCCGCTGGATGTCGGCAATTAACTGTTTCACTCGTGCTTTCTCATGGGTGGTGCTTTCAGAGAGACATGGCAGCTTTTAAAGACTTTGGCGTAATCTTGTGTTCCCGGAATAACAGTGGATTATACCCTGAAAAATATGCTATGATAATGATTGGTAAAAAGCGGTGGGCGCTTGAGTCGCTGTTTTGCTGCTAACAACAAAGGGAAAGAGGCGGAACGGTTGCCAGAGACGGGGCTGAAAACAGAACTATTTAATTATCATCTTCCCTGGGAGCTGATTGCTCAGCAACCTGTAGAGCCACGTGATAGCTCGCGTCTGCTGGTCATGAACCGCGACAGCCGGCAGGTGAGTGAAACTGTTTTCAGCGCGGTGTTAAACTGGTTGGATGGCGGGGATGTCTTGGTCATTAACGATACCAGAGTGATGAAGGCAAGGCTTTTGGGCAGGAAACCAACCGGTGGCAAAGTAGAAATTTTTCTTTTACACCCCCTGGGAGCCGGACAGTGGGAGGCACTTTTAAAACCATACCCGCAGGGAGGGGTCGTGCTGCTGGGGGACGGGTTACAGGTACAGGTTCTGGAAAAAACGGCGCGCGGCACCTTTGTTGTGCGTTTTCCATCGCCGGAGGCGGCGATGACGGCCATGGAAAAGTGGGGCGAGACGCCTTTACCGCCGTACATTAAAGAGCCTTTGGTTAACCCGGACCGCTACCAGACTATCTTGGCCAGGGAGCATGGTTCAACGGCAGCTCCAACTGCGGCACTTCATTTTACGCCAAATTTGCTGCAGGCGGTCAGGGATAAAGGAGTGCTGGTGGTCAACTTTACTCTGCATATGGGCGTGGGCAGCTTCCGGCCAATTAAAACGGAGTACGTGGCTGAACACGATTTAGCGCCGGAGTTTTACCACCTGCCTGCAGAAACGGTGGCCGCTGTCCAGCAGGCTAAAAAGCAGGGTAACAAGGTGGTGGCCTGTGGCACAGATGCTGTGCGTGCTCTGGAGAGCGCTGCCATGACGGGAGAATTCGGGCCAAGCTCCGGGTGGACAAACCTGTATATTACGCCAGGATACGAGTTCAAAGTGGTGGATCGGATTATTACCAACTTGCACCTTCCCCGTTCTTCGCACTTGGTGCTGATTTCAGCCTTTGCCTCCCGCGATTTGGTCATGCAGGCTTACGCTTATGCGGTAAGGGAAGAATTCCGCTTTCTGAGCTTTGGTGATGCCACGGTTATCATCTAAAAGAACCAGCTCTTTCTTCCTTTTTTTTAGCGAAGCACAGAGTCTCTAGAGAAAGGGGTAATGCCGTGAACGCCCGGCTTTCTGTCTTGGCGGATGTCTGTCGTGCTAGGCTGTTCCAGGAAAAAATCCTGGTCGTACCCTCCCTTGTTGCCGGCTATCAACTGCTGGAGTCTCTTAGCACTGCCGGCCAGCCCTGGCTAAACGTGCGACCAGTCACGGCGTATGATCTGGCGCGGGATGTTGCTGCAGCCGAACTTTTCCGGCAGGAGGTTAGCGTCCTTTCTCCTGGGGGAACGCTGGGTCTGGTTGAAGAGGCTCTTCAGGCCATGGCTGACGGCGGCGAACTTGTTTATTTTGCTGCCCTGCAAGAGCAGGGTGAACTGGCCCGGATTTTGCAAGGCACAGTGCAGGAGCTACGCCTGGCTGGCATCTCTGCTCTTGGTATCGATCCGCGCGCTTTTGTCTCCGGGCAAAAAGGGAAAGAAATCAAGCGGTTGCTCTGTCTCTATGAAGGAAACTTGCGGCGGCGGGGACTGGCTGACCAGGCTGTTGTTTTCCGCACCGCTTTGCAGGTAGCCGGCCGCGGCCAGTCGCCTTTTAACCGGTCCCTCTTCCTTATTCCCGCTGAAATGGAATTTGCTCCCTTGGCGTATAGTTTTCTGACCAAGCTCAGTGTGGGCCGTCGTTTTGTCCTGTCCGGCGAACCGGTCTTGGGCCTAGCCTGTCCCGCTGGCTGCCGTTTTCAGGCAGAGTCAGCCGCCGCGCCGGTTTCTCCCTTTTCACTACTTTATGCTCCAGCTGAAACAGCCGAAGCTGCAGAAACAGAAATTTTCCGCGCTTACGGGCCGGCCAATGAAGTTCGGGAAGTTTTCCGCCGCCTGAAAAAAGAGAACATCCCACTGGATCGAGTCGTGCTGGTGCATACTGCTGCCGAAACTTATCTTCCTTTGATCTACGCCCTAGTTGCGCGCCTGGGATTTGCTGCTACTTTCGCCGAAGGTCTGCCGCTGACGTATACGCAGCCAGGCCGCTTGGCACTACAGTTGTTACGCTGGCTGGAGGAGGACTATGCTGCCGCTGTCCTTTACCGGATAATTACCGGTGGCGACTTCTGCCTGCCGTCGCCCGACTTGTCGGCACGCTTGCTGCGCGAGGTCCAGATTGGCTGGGGACGCGAACGCTATCTGCCTATGCTGGAGGCTTTTGCCTTGCGCCTGGCTGCGGCAGCGGGGGAGGCGGAAAAAGCGGGAGAGGAAAGGCGTGCCGCCGGGCTGCGAGAGAGGCACGTGCAGGTACTTGCCCTGCGCTCAAAGTTGGCCATGCTTCTGGACGCTCTGCCGCCGGTTGGCGAGGACGGGCGTGTCTCCTTTCCGGCTTTGGCGAAGGGCTTGGCAGTTGCCCTAAGTGCTTTTGCCTGGCGGACCAGTGAGGTAGATCGCCAGGCGCTGGAGGCGATAAAGGAAGAGCTGACGGAAGCGGCTAAAGCTTACCCTGGCACTCTTCTCCAGAGAGAAGCGGAGGCCCGTCTGCGCCGTCATCTGTGCGGGGTTACTGTCGGGGCCTCCGGCGTGCAGCCTGGTAACCTGCACGTCACCCATTACCGGCAGGCGGGCTTTGATGACCGCCCCTATACTTTCGTGGTCGGTCTTTCCGCGTGCCTCTTCCCCGGAGGCGGCCTACAGGACCCGGTCTTGCTTGATGACGAGCGCCGCAGTTTGTGTGGGCACCTGTCTCTGCGCCGGGATGCTGCTGCCGATAATACCTACGCCATGGCCAGCCTGCTGGCCTCACGTCGCGGCCGCCTTACTTTGAGCTTTTCCTGCCAGGACGTGACCGCTGTTCGCCCCCGTTACCCGGCCGGACTGCTTTTACAGGCTTTCCGCCTGAAGACTGCCGATCCAGTTGCCGATTACAGCCGGATGCTGGACGAGCTGCCGCTCGTTACCTACCTGCCGGACGGGCTGGGCGAAAGCGTATCTGTTGATGAATGGTGGCTGTCAGGCGTTCTGGGGAAAACCTTTAGCGGCGACCTAGAAAGCGTCGCTGCCTGCTACCCCCGACTCGCCCAGGGCTTGGCCTCCGCTGCGGCCCGCTCTATGCCGCGTCTTACAGCTTACGACGGCCTAGTAACAGTGGCGCAGACAGCTTTAGAGCCGCGCCAAGACCGTATACCCGTCTTTTCCGCCACACAACTGGAAAAGCTGGCGCATTGCCCCTTTGCTTATTTTCTTTCCCATGTTCTCGGTGTGCGTCCGCCGGCAGAGCTTTCTTATGACCCGGCTACCTGGCTTGACAGCCTTTCCCGAGGGGCTTTGCTGCACCAAATCTACTACCGATACCTGCGGGCCTGCTATTCGCTTGGCGTTAAACCGCCACCTGACAAGGGGCTGTTGTTTGCGCTGGCCGGAGAAATGATGGAACGCAAAAAAGATGAAATCCCGCCGCCAAGCGAGCTCATTTATGCTTACGAGCGCGAGCAGCTGCTGCGCGGCCTGGATGTTTTCTGGCGGGTCGAAGAGGCACACGGTTCTCTTCCTGCCTACTTTGAGGTCCCCTTTGGTGGCACTACTGCCGAAATCGCGGCGGCGGGAATAGGCTTGACTGAACCGGTGGAAATTTCTTTGCCGGGCGGTAAAAAAATCGCTCTGCGCGGACGCATCGACCGCATCGACCGTGCCGGGGAACACGTTTATGAGGTCTGGGACTTTAAAGTTGGCAGTGCCTACGGCTACAGCCAACGTGCCTGCCTGGCCCAGGGACGTCGGCTTCAGCACGTCCTTTATAGCCTAGCTGCCGAAGCCGTCCTGCATGGGAGCGGCGCGGACAAAAAGGCCAAGGTGCAGGCTGGCGGCTACCTTTTCTCCACGGAAAAAGGGGAAGGACAGCGGTTTTCCTGGAGCAGCACCTGCCGCGGCCGTGCCCTGGAAGCGGTGGAGAAGGCCCTTGATTTGCTGGCAGGCGGTATTTTTTGTGCTTCTCACGATGTGGATCGCTGTACTTATTGCGAGTATAAGAGTATTTGCCGTGCGCCGTCCATGGGAGAAAAGATAAAAAAGTGCCTGGATCTTCCGGAATTGGCGCCTTGGAAGGAGCTGCAGGAATATGAGTAAGTCAGCCTTGTCCGATCAGCAGGTCCGCGACGCTATCCGTAGCGACCTTGATACTACTTTTCTGGTCGAGGCCGGGGCTGGCTCCGGCAAAACGGCCAGCCTTGTTGCCCGCCTAGTCGCTCTGGTGGCCACCGGCCGCAGTCGGCCTGAAAATATGGCGGCGGTGACTTTTACCCGCAAGGCGGCTGGCGAATTGCGGCAGCGCTTTCAGGATAAGCTGGAGGAGTTGTATTGTTTAGAAGCTTCCCCGGTCGTCAAGACGCGCTTGGCGGAGGCTCTGGCCGGCATGGATCAAATTTTTCTTGGTACAATCCACGCTTTTTGTGCGCGCCTGCTGCGTGAGCGGCCTGTGGAAGCCGGTCTTGCTCCGAGCTTCACGGAGGTGGAAGGCCTGGAGGAAGAGGTGCTCCTGGAGCGGGCGTTTACCAGCTATTTGACGGAAATCCGCCTGCAGCGCCCCGAGCGGCTTAAACGCCTGGACGAGCTGGATATCTCCCCCCTGGAACTAAAAGCCGCCTACCGGGAACTTGCTCTTTATCCGGACGTTACTTTCTCGGCCTCACCTGCGCCCCTCCCGGATCTTTCGGAAGCTAGGGGAAAGCTCTATGCCTTGCTGGAGCGTACAGAGCCGTACCTGCCTGCAGCAGAGCCAGAAAAAGGTTGGGACGGTTTGCAGAAATTTTGCTTGCAGGCACTGCGCCAGCGTCGTTTTTTAAATCTGGACGATGACCGGCCATTGCTTCGTCTCCTGGAGCAGCTGAGCAAAGGACTGGCGATTGTCCAGAAGCGCTGGCCCTGCAAGGATTCCGCCAAGGAACTGCAGGACCAATTCAACCGCTTCCAAAACGAAGTTGCTCGGCCTCTCCTCAGGCAATGGCGGGAGCACCGCCACCTGCCGCTGCTTGAATTCCTGCAGCCGGCCGTGCGCAGCTTGGAGGCTCTCCGTGTCCGGGAGAACAAACTCAACTTTCAGGACCTCCTGATGCGTGCTGCTGCCTTGTTGCGCGATAAGCAAGAGGTACGGGAATATTTTCAGAGCCGCTATACCCACCTGCTGGTGGATGAATTTCAGGATACCGACCCGCTGCAGGCGGAAATTATGCTTTACCTAACCGGTGCCGATGTAGGCGGCCAGGACTGGACCAAGCTTGTGCCTCGCCCAGGGTCACTCTTTGTTGTCGGTGACCCGAAGCAGTCTATCTATCGCTTCCGCCGAGCCGATATCGACACCTATGACCTTGTTCAGAAGTTGATTCTAAGCAGCGGCGGTCGCGTGCTTCGCCTGACCGCTAATTTCCGCTCCCTGCCTGCCATCGTGCAGTTTGCTAATACTGCCTTTGAAAGCTTGCTGACGGCGGAACGGAAGCCTTACCAGGCATCTTTTGCGCCGATGCAGGATGTTCGTTTTCCTGCTCCAGGTACGGCCGGCGGTGTCTACCGTCTTCCTGTAGAAGCGCAGAACAACCAAGAGGCCATCGCGGAGGCGGATGCCCAGTTGGTAGCCTCCTGGATTCGCCATTGCCTTGATACTGGTCTCTCCATTTCCCGCGCCAAAGGAAGCAGGCAGCCTGAAGCAGCGACTCCTGCTGTAGCTGCCGATTTTATGGTGCTGGTACGTTACAAAAAACAGCTTGCTATTTATGCCCGGGCCTTGGAAGAATACAGCATCCCTTTTACCATCTCCGGCGGAGGTGATATCGCCGGCTCGGCGGAGCTGCAGGAGTTCCTGTACCTCTTACAGGCTTTGGCTGACCCGGATAATCCGCTGCCCTTGGTGGCGAGTTTGCGCGGACCATTCTTTGGTGTCAGCGATGAGGAGCTTTACCGTTTCCGGCAGGTCGGCGGTCTTTTCTCTTTCCAGGCTTCTTTTCCCAATGCCGCCCCCGCTATTTTAACAGAGGCCCTGGCCAAGATACGTATCTACCATTCCTGGACACGTACCTTCCCCGTCAGCGCCGCTCTGGAAAAAGTTAGCGAAGATCTGGGCCTTCTGCCACTGGCACTGGCCGACTCGAGGGGAAGGGGGCGCGCAGCCTACGTTGTGCAGGCGCTGGAGTTGCTTTGCAACCAGAAGCTGGCGAGCCTAGCCGATGCCGTTGCTTTCCTAGAGCAGTTGCTGTCTGACAGCCTAGAAGAAGAACTTGATTTAGACGGCGGACGTGTGCCGGGCGTGCGGCTGATGAACCTGCACAAGGCCAAGGGGTTAGAGGCGCCAGTTGTCATCTTGGCCAATCCCGGTAAAAAAAGTGACCACGAACCTTCTTTACATGTCACTCGAAGCGGCGAGGAACCCTACGGCTACCTGCAAATCCAGTACAGGAAGCCTGTGAAAAAAGAGCAGCTAGCGACCAAAATCTTGGCCCAACCGCTCTGCTGGGCTGCTCATGCCAGCGAAGAAAAACGCTATCAGCAGGCAGAGGAGCTACGGTTGCTGTATGTGGCGGCTACCCGCGCTCAAGATATTTTGGTGGTCAGCTCCTATCCGGCCAAGCCGGAGAAGTCTCCCTGGCATCCACTGGAGTCTTTTATGGCACAGGCGGCAGCGCTGCACTGGCCGAAAAACCCTCCCCCGCCCAAAACAGCTACCGCTCTGACCGTTACGCCGGAGATGCTGGTTCAGGCTCGCACTGCTATCCAGGAGGCCCTAGCAAGAGTAGCTGCGCCGACTTACCGCTGCACCACAGTAACGGAACTAAGCAAAAAACAGGAAGCCCCGGCCCGGCAATACACCGGGCGGGGGGTAGCCTGGGGGAATATGCTCCACAAGGCCCTGGAAATGCTGGTTCGTGAAGAGGAGAGCGTTAACCTAAACGAGATGGTTACTTCCCTGGCCTGCGGTCACGAACGTGGTACGGCGGTATGTGAAGAAGTGCATGAGGTGTTACGCGAGGTAATGGCCACACCTTTTTGGCAGCGTGTCCGTCTGGCCACCGCGAAGCATACCGAGATACCTTTTGGCCTGCGAGTCGGAGATACCTACCTTACCGGCACGGTGGACCTGGCCTTCCGAGAGCGGTCTGGTTGGGTGCTGGCAGATTACAAGACGGACACGATCCGGGATGAGGAACACCTGAAACAGCTGGTAAGCTATTATAGCCCGCAGGTGCGGGAGTATGCCAGCCGCTGGCAGGAGATTACCGGAGAGCCGGTCAGGGAGTGCGGGCTGTTTTTTATAGACAACTTGAGATACGTGGTGTCAGACTCCGAAAACGCTTAGGAGGAATTGCTGTGTCAGGTAAAATTCTGCAGGCTAAAGGGATGAACCGTTGTATCGGTTGCTATTCGTGTATGCTGGCGTGTGCTCGCGTGGTCTACAAAAGCTTCAGCCCTCGTTACAGCGCGATCCAGATCCGGACCAGAGGCGGACTGCAGTCTAAGCTTGCTGCTGATATCTGCCGCGGTTGCCTGGAAGCGCCGTGTGCTGCGGCCTGCACGACGGAAGCGCTGCTTCCCCGCCCTGGGGGCGGTGTAAAATTTAGCCGCAAAAAATGTGCCGGGTGCGGCGACTGTGCCCAAAAATGTGTTGTCCGGGTTATCTACTTTGATAAGCGTGACTGCCGGCCGGTCATCTGCATCCAATGCGGGACCTGCGTTCGCTTCTGTCCCCACGAAGTGCTTTCCATGGAGGTGCGGGAAAATGCTTAACGGCCATCCGGTACGCGTGTTGCTCATTGACCTTGACAAGAAAAAAATCACCGTGGAACAAAGAGAAGATTTAAACGCATGGCTGGGTGGAGTCGGTATCGCCACCTGTCTGCTCAAAGAACACCTTTTGCCCGGGGAGGACGCTTTTCACCCTCGCCAACCGGTAGTGCTCGCCATCGGACCTATGTCCACCATTTACCCGGTTGTTACCAAAGCAGTGGCCATGTTTAAATCGCCACTGACCGGCGAACTAGGCGAAAGTTATGCCGGTTTGCGACTCGCTATGAGCATGCGTTTTGCCGGGTATGATGCCATGGTCATTAAAGGGCAGTCGGCCGGACCCACTTACCTGACGATTACGCCGCGACAGGTGCAGTTTAACGATGCACGTGGGTTGTGGGGCCTGTCAACTGAAGAAAGCGGACATATTTTGCGACAGCTGTCGTCCGGTAGCGGTCACCGCTCTACCTTACGCATCGGCCGGGCCGGGGAAAAGCAGGTCGCTTTTGCCGGCGTGGTGGTCGATACATACCGCCATTTCGGTCGTCTGGGCCTTGGCGCGGTGCTGGGGAGCAAGAAATTAAAGGCGCTCGTTATCCACGGCGACCTGAACATCCCGATAGCAAATCCGCCTCAGTACAACCGGGTGTATGAAAAAATTTATAGGCAGGCCGTGGAAACAGAGATTATGGAAAAATACCACGGTCTTGGCACCACCGGCAACGTGGAACCGCTTAATGCTTTGGGAGCCTTGCCGGTACGCAATTTACAGGCCACCTCTTACCCGGAAGCCGTCCACTTGGGCGGGGAAACGTTTGCCCGAGAAACACTAATCAGAAAAATCTCCTGCTCCGGCTGCCCCATCGGCTGTATCCACATTGGCCTCTACCGCCGGCAATTTGCGCCGGGACATGAATATGAATCACTGGCCGTCTCCTACGACCACGAACTTGTCTATGCTTTAGGCACCATGCTTGGCCTGACGGACCACCGCCATGTTTACGCGCTGATTGAAAAAGTGGAGCAGCTTGGTCTGGACGCTATTTCTGCCGGTGTGGCGCTGGCCTGGGCCACTGAAGCACAGGAGAAAGGCCTAATCGGTGAGCAGGAATTGCAGGCCAGGCTTTTTTTCGGTGAGAGGGAACCGTATCTGACCGTGCTGGAAAACATCGTTTCCCAACCTACGGAATTTTATCAGGCGCTGTCGCGGGGCACCTGGGCGGCTGCCGAGCAATACGGTGGCAGTGAATTTGCCTGTGTGCTAGGCAAAAACGAGGTTGCCGGGTACCATACCGGCTACGCTAACATCATCGGGCAGGCTTTTGGCGCTCGCCACTCCCATTTGGACAACGCCGGCTATGCCCTTGACCAAGAACTACTAAACAAAACACCTGCCGCCACACCGCTGGAAATTATCGAGAGCATTATCAGGGAGGAAGAGGTGCGCAACGCTTTAAACTGCCTGATAATCTGCCTCTTTGCCCGCAAGGTTTATCAACTGCCGCTTGTCACGGAGGCGCTCTCAGCGCTTGGCCTGTCGTGGACGGAAGAAGCACTGCTTGCACTGGGGCGAAAGATTTACCGGGAAAAAATGGCCCTCAAAAAAGCCATGGGCTTTCAGCCGGAGAGGGTCACCATTCCGGCGCGCTTTCTGGAGACCACGGCTATGCAGCGGCAGCTGTCGCCTGAGACTCTGGAGCACCTGCGCCGGCTGATGGTGGAAAAAATATCCTATTTTTAGGGCATGACAGGTAGCTTAAGGCCTGATGCAAGATACGGACTGCTGAACCTGCCATAACTATCGCAAGCGTGCTGAATAAAATTGCCGCTGAAATTTTCCTTGACAAGAGGATGGAAGATCTGTATAATGTCAATTGAGAATGATTTTCAATTTCAGATAGTATGAGGTGGCAGAAGTGACAGTCTTATTAGTTGGGGCCGATCGCCTAGGGAACATGCCAAAAGAACTGGAAGAGCACGGTGCCAGCGAAATCATCCACTGGACAGGCCGTAAGGAAAGAAACAGGGATATTCCACGGCATGTAGACATGATTTTGATCATTCACGACTTTGTCAACCATGCACTAATGGACTGTGTTAAGGGTCAGGCCAAGCGACGTTGTCTGCCCATTATCTTTGCTAAAAGGGGCGTAGCTGACCTGAAGCTGACCTTGTCAAATAGCTCCAAGCAAAAAAAAGTTACATAAATAGAATTGATCCGGGGGCCGATCATCTGGTGATAGCCGAGGTAATGGTAGGTTCTCACCATGTAATCCCGAACCTGCTCCAGCTCTGTGTGGTTGACCAAGTTAATTGTGATTAGCTGGAACTCCTTGAGACTCCCGGCCATAGGAGGTTAGCAATGAAACCGGTTGTGTTTTTACCAGAAGTCGAGAAATATTTTTGTGAGATAACTTCATGCGTAGTAGAGAGCGTCAGCCTGCACCAGATTTCAGAATCTCTTGGAAATGTTGTTGATGCGAAAGACAATATTACTTTTAACCATTCGCAGCAAGTGTCGGTTGTAGGCTATCACCTTGCCTTGGCGCTGGGATTTAACACAAAGCAGGCGGATATTATTCACATTGCAGGCCACCTCCATGACATAGGAAAGATGGGTATTCCTGATGCTGTCTTGAAGAAGTCCACTAGCTTTACGAATGAAGATCCTGCCGAACCAGATCCTGAAAAAGATCGTCAAAAACTTTACGTCATACCATCAAGCATTACAAGCACCAGGCTTCCGGATCGCGGAAGCTTTTTTCATCCACCCGCAGCGCCCGGTCAATTTCTGCCAGCATTTTTTCCTTATCTCCGGGCAGTTTTCCGCTTACATTCCAGTGATTGGAGGCATGGTCGCTCAAAAGTTCGCTTTCAATACCTTCCAAGTGTTCAACAAACAGCCGCGTCTCACGTAGCGCCTCGTGTGGAGAGAGTAGATGAAACCGGCCATTTTTATACAGTTCGCGTAGCGGAGTGCCAGGCACCGGCATGAAGGTGCGCAGGCGGATAAAGTCCGGATTAATAGCGTTCAGGACACGGGCGCTCTCCGCGGCGTGCTGCCGCCAGAGTTCCCGGCCACCCACCCCGATGATTACATATTCGCTCAGCTGAAGGCCCGCTTCTTTTAGCAAACGTCCCGAATGTATAATCTCCTCAGCTGTTGTGCCTTTATTGATCCTCTGCAGCACCTCATCGTCCCCGGACTCCATGCCAGAATGCAGACGCGTCAGGCCTGCCTCGCGCAACTGCCGCCACTTCTCCAGCGACTTGCGGACAATGAAGCGTGCCGAACCGTAAAGTGTGATTCGCTCCAGATGCGGAAAAAGTTCCCGGGTATGGGCAAAGATTTCTTCCAGATCCGCCGTCTTCATTACCACGGTGTTGCCATCGGCGAAGAAAATCGTCCGGACACTGTGGCCATAATAGTCACTAGCCATATTCAGATCTTCTTTAATCTCTGCCACTGGGCGGATTCTGAACTTACTCTTCCTGTACATGGCACAAAAAGAACACCTGTTGTATGGACAGCCCACCGTGGCCTGAATAATCAGACTTCCTGCCTCACTCGGCGGTCTGTAGACCGCTCCCTCATAACGCACCGCAGTCACCTCCCTGTCATTTTGTTATTCACGCTTACTCTATTTATCCCCGATATACGCTTTTTCTGCAAGAGGGATTTATGGTAATTTGTTGAAATCACATAGCTAAGGAGATAAATATTAATGAAAATATCGATCTCAGGCGTAAGGCTATCTCCACCGGTATTTTCGGCTACCCGGTTGAAGAGGCAGCGGATGTAGCCCTTAAAGCAGTCAGCGGAGAAATTTCCAAACTGAGGCACGTCAAAAATATTCGCTTTGTCCTGCACAGCGATGGTGCCCTCGCAGTACACAGCGAGATGCTGTCGCGCTTTCGTGTTCAGGAGCACTGATTCCTCCGCGCCTGCCCCTGGCCGGAATAGTGGCGCGCTTACTCTAACACCACCCGATGTAAAAGCGCAAGCAAAAGAAAAGCAAGACAGGACGAGGTAGTTGTGCAAGATAAAAAAACAGCCCCTCCGGTTTTCCGGGGACAGCTAATAGAGCTAGATATTAAAGGTCTCAACAACGAAGGCGAAGGCGTTGGTCGCTTTGCTGGCTTCACCATCTTTGTGCCCGGCACCGCTCCGGGGGATCGGGTCACTGCAAGCGTCCTTTCTCTGCAGAAAACGTATGCTAGGGCGCTATTGCGCTCTGTTTTGCTTGAATCGCCCCACCGGGTGGCCCCGCCTTGCAATCACTACAGCACATGCGGTGGCTGTCAGCTGCAGCACTTAGCATATGCCGAGCAGCTCCGCCTAAAGCAGCAGATTCTCGCTAATACCCTGCGGCGTCTGGGCGGTCTGGATCTTGCTGTGCAACCGGTGCTTGGTATGACCGACCCCTGGCGCTACCGCAACAAGGCCCAGGTTCCGGTCGGTTCAGCCGATGGCATCGTGATGGCTGGCTTCTACGCCCCACGTTCCCACCACATTGTCAACGTGGCTTCCTGCCACCTGCAGCACCCGGCTAACGATCAGGCGGTGGCTGCCGTCCGGGAGACTCTACAGGCGCTGGCAATTCCTATTTATGATGAAAAAAGCCATACCGGCCTTGTCCGCCACATTCTGGCGCGCACTGCTTTTGCCACAGGGGAAACTTTGCTTGTGCTGGTTACTAACGGCCACCACTTGCCAGAACGGGAGCGCCTAGTAAAGATGATCTGCGCGAAATTGGATAACCTGTCTGGCATTGTACAGAACATTAATATTCAGCGTGGTAACGTCATTCTTGGTGCCGAGGATATCCCTCTTTGGGGGCTCCCGTATCTAGAGGAAAAGCTGGGCGGCCTTACTTTTCGTGTTTCCCCACGCTCTTTCCTGCAGGTCAATACTCCCCAAGCGGAAATCCTCTACGGCAAGATTAAAGAGTATGCTGCTCTCACCGGACAGGAAACAGTTTTTGACCTTTACTGCGGCACCGGCACTATTGCTCTTTATCTCAGCCAAGGGGCAGGGAAAGTGGTTGGCGTGGAGTCAGTTGCTGCCGCTGTGGCAGACGCAAGGGCCAATGCGACCGGCAATGGCATAACCAATGCGGAATTCTGCAAGGGCCGGGCTGAAGATGTGATGCCTAAACTCCTAGCGCAGGGCTACCAGGCCGACGTAGTGGTAGTCGACCCGCCGCGCAAAGGCTGCGACGCGAAACTCCTTACTACACTAGCAAAGATACGACCCGCCAGGCTTATCTACGTTTCCTGCGACCCGGCTACCCTAGCCCGCGATTTGCGGCACCTCACAGACGAGGGCTTTGCCGTCCGGGAAGTGCAACCGGTAGACATGTTCCCGCACACCAGGCACGTTGAGACGGTCGTGTTGATAACAAGGGTGGAGAAGTAGGGGTCTGAAAAGCCCAGTATTCAAGCCATTTGTGTGTTTTTGCGTTTAAAATCAGAGCATGAAAAATCATGATTTTTTGCTTCGTGGGAACATGTCGAAATAGGCTCAAACCCTTGCGAGTGGTCGATTTAGATGTTTTTCGGGAATTTTGAGGTTGAGAGAGCAGGTTGGCTGTCGGAGTTGATTATACGGGAAATAAATTGAGATGAAAGGGGATTTTGATATGAATTGGAAGGCTTACAATGATCTTGCATGGACAGATAGTATAGTTGCCGATGCGGAGTCTTATGAAGATGAAGCAATGATCTATATAAAATCAATAAAAAATATTATTTCAGTACCAACACCTACTATGCTTCATTTAGGATGTGGTGCAGGAGGACATGATTTCCATTTTAAGAAGCACTTTAAAGTAACAGGTGTTGATGTGAGTCCGGGTATGTTGGATATGGCGAAAAAGACAAATACTGATGTTACTTATGTGTTGGGAGATATGCGAACCATTAACCTGAATGAAAAATTCGATGCAGTTGTGATTCCTGATTCCATTGCATATATGACCACGTTGGATGATTTAAAACGAACACTTAAAAATGCTAATAGTCACTTGAAGACAGGCGGTGTTTTACTTGTGGTTGCCCATGTCAAAGAGGAATTTAAGGAAAATAACTTTGCTTACACGGGTGTAAAAGAAGATATCCATATTACAGTATTTGAAAATAATCATATCGTCTCTGATAGCACCTATGAGGCTACGATGATCTATTTGATACGCCAAGGAACTGAAACAAGTATTTATCATGAGACACATACACTGGGTTTATTCCCCTATGAACAATGGTTGAGCATTTTCAAAGAGTGTCAATTAATAGTGGAAGAGATTAATATCGATTATCTATATGATGATTACTTACTCGAAGTAGGCGAGTATAAGCTGAAAGTTTTTATAGGCACTTTCATGCTAGAGAGAATTTAAGAAAAATATAATAACTGGAGGATGTTGGATAATGAAACAGTGGTACGAAAAATTATTTGAAAATTATGGGGAGCAGTATGATAAAGAGTCTTTTACTCAAGGAACTTTAGGCGAATGTGACTTTATCGAGAAAGAGCTTCATTATAATAAATCATTAAAGATTATTGACATTGGCTGCGGAACCGGTAGACATGCATTAGAACTTACAAAAAGAGGTTATTCCGTCACAGGAATTGATTTATCCCAAGCCCAGTTGAAAAAGGCCAGAGAAAAAGCCGAGAAGGAGAACCTGAAGATTGAGTTTTTGAAGCATGATGCTAGAAGACTGCCCTTTGAAGACCAGTTTGATGTAGCCATTATGCTTTGTGAAGGCGGATTTCCTTTGATGGAAACTGACGAGATGAATTTAGAGATATTGAAAAATGTCACTAAATCGCTAAAGAGTTCCGCCAAATTCATATTTACTACTCTTAATGGGTTATTTCCCCTATTTAATTCCATTGATGATTTTCTTGAAACAGGCACGAATGAAGCAGGCGCGCATTATAAAAGCGATGGTTTTGATTTGATGACCATGAGGGATTATAATGTCACTACCTTTACTGATGATGACGGAAATGAACATAAGATTGAGTGCAGTGAAAGGTATTATATGCCAAGCGAAATAAACTGGCTTTTGAAATCCTTGGGGTATAAAAAAATTGATATATTCGGGGCTAAAATTGGGGAATATTCAAGGGAAGATCAACTCACGTCAGAGGATTTTGAAATGCTTGTTGTCGCTGAGAAGTAGTTCATAGAAATTTTAATCGAAGGAGTGATTATGATGATGACGATTGAAGCAACCCGTAATGGAGACTGTACAAAATCTATAGTGATAATTTAATAATTCGGTATTTCCGTTCATTTTTATCACACTCCTCATACTATAATGTCCCCATGAAACTAGACAAAATTTCCGAAATTCTTAGTGAGCCTGATATAATAAAAGACAGGAAACTGTCAGGAAAGAAGGTTCGCGAAAATGGGGAG
>JAGXSQ010000070.1 GCA_018333395.1 Dethiobacter sp. | reverse complement strand
AGACCAGGCCGGCACGGATGGCGGCGTCGCCCACTACCAGTCCGCCGACAATGCTGACGGCCTGGCCCACCGTTTTGGGCAGGCGTACGCCGGCTTCACGCAGGACTTCAAAGGTCGCTTCCATCAATAACGCCTCAGCAACCGCCGGCACGGGAATCCCTTCGCGGGCGGCGGCAATGCTCAGCAACAGCGGGGTAGGCAGCATTTCCTGGTGGAAAGTGATTACGGCCACATAAGTGGCCGGCAGGATTAGGGCCACGTTTATGACAAACAGGCGCAGCATCCTTAAGGCGATGCCGATAAAGGGCCGCTCGTAGTAATCTTCAGCGGCCTGTAGAAACTGAAAGAAAAAAGTAGGAACAATCAAAGCCAGCGGGGTGTTGTCGGTCATGATGACAACGCGCCCCTCCAGGATGGCGGCGGCCGCCTTGTCTACCCGCTCGGTGTGTTCTAGCTGCGGGAACACACACCAGGGCGTGTCTTCGATAAATTCCTCGATGTAGCCTGACTCCAGAATGGCGTCGGTGTCGATGGCGGCGATACGCTGCCGCACTTCCGCCAGTACATGCGGGTTGACGATGTCGTCAATATAGGCGACGACGATATCGGTGCCGGTACGCCGCCCCGCCCGCATCGTTTCCAGGCGCAGTTTCTCGTGGCGGAGGCGGCGGCGCAACAGGGAAGTATTGACGCGCAGCGTTTCGGTAAAACCTTCGCGTGGCCCGCGCACGGCTGACTCTGTTTCCGGCTCGGTGACGGCGCGCATGGCCCAGAAGCGAGTGCCCAAAATGAGGATTCTTTCCTCACCGTCCACCAGGAGCGCTGTGTCGCCTGAGAGCACCTGTTTTAGCGCTTGGGTCAGGTCGGGGGCGATGGCTACCTCACTGCCGCTCACGACTAGCTCCGGAATCATCTGTAAAGCGTTGGACGGCTTTAACTCTTTATAGTACCGCTGCAACTGGTTGCTGTCCTGGAGGGGATGGATAATATTGTCACTTAACAGTTTCCGATCCACCATACCGTCAATGTATAGGATGGCCAGACGCACGCGCCCGTTGCCGCTAGTGAAACTGCGAGTTACCACGTCCCTGCTCTCACCGAGGCGCTCTCTGACGAGCTCTAGGCGTCTGTCCAGTCCCGGAGAATCGGGCCGAATATCCTCAGCCCGGGAATCGCGCTTTTCCTGTTTTTCCTGCTGTTTTGGCGAGGCGATCCTTTTTGGTGTACGGGTGAGGCGCCGGCTGATTTTTTTGGCTAGAACGGAAAAAGCGTTCACGCTGCTTGACCTCCAAAAACTGCGACCTGAGATAAATATCTGCAAATACACCAAAAATTATACTTAGAATTATTCTGCTTTGCCGTCCGCTCAACGGGTGGTATAATCTAGGGAAAGTTTATGGTGGGGTGGATGATGAAAAGAATCAATATCTATACAGATGGGGCTTGCTCAGGCAACCCGGGTCCGGGTGGCTTTGCGGCCGTGCTGCAATACGGGGAACATGAAAAAGAAATCAGCGGGGGAGAAGCGGCTACGACTAATCAGCGCATGGAACTGCAGGCAGCCATTGCCGCTTTGGAACAGTTAAAAGAGCCGTGTCATGCCTTGGTGCACAGTGACAGTGCTTATCTTGTTAACGCTTTCCGGCAAAGATGGCTGGATAAGTGGCAACAAAACGGCTGGCAAAACAGCCAAAAGCGGCCGGTGGAAAACAGGGACCTCTGGGAGCGCTTACTTTCTTTAACCGCTAAACATCAGGTGGAATGGGTCAAAGTGACAGGTCATGCTGACAATGAGCTCAATAACCGTTGCGACCGGCTGGCCAAGGCCGCCATTCCTCGTTGGGAGCGCTAAAATGCAGATGGCCGGCAGGGGAGAAGGGGAAGGGAAAACGGTGGAGGCGTTGCCGCCGCTGGCGGTAGCTTTCGCCGCCGGCATTGCCCTGGCTAGGCTGTACCTGGCTCCTGTTACCTGGCTGGCGGGTTTTTTGCTAGTCCTTGGCTCTGTGACGCTCTGGCTTGGTGTCCGGCGGAAAACGGTTTTAGGGCCCATGCTCGCTGTTTTTTTGCTGCTGGGGGCGCTCTCCCTGCGGATAGCGGAGCGGGAAATCCATGCTCCGCTGGAGAATTTTCTGGGACGCCAAGTCGTTTTATCCGGTTACGTTCACCGCGTGCAGTCCGGGGACGACAAAAGGGTTGTTTTTCTTTTTCAGGTGGAGCAGGCCGCTTTCCCGGGAGAAGAGCCGGCAAAGGTGCGGTCGCGGATCCGCGTCAGCGTATTCCGGCCACCCGCTGCCCTTGTCTTGACCTACGGACAGCGTCTCAGGTTGTCCGGGGAACTGGTCGTACCGCCGGGGCAGAGAAACCCCGGCGGCTTCAACTACGCTTCGTTCCTGGCGGGGGAAGGGGTCTCCGCCACTTTTGCGGTCGGTTGGCAGGCGGTGGAGATTTTGCCGGGCCGGGGCGGGTACTTCTGGCTTGCTGCCGCGGAAGGAGCGCGCGGGCGTGTTAAAGAAGCGCTGACCCGCTGGCTGCCGCCGCCGGAGGCAGGGTTGGCAGCCGGGTTGCTTTTGGGAGAGACGGAGCAGTTGGCCGTGCCAACCGAGGAAGCGTACCGGCTCCTCGGGCTGACGCATCTCTTGTCGGTATCAGGGGTGCATACCGCGTTTGTGGCGGCTTTTGCGCTGCTCGTCACCAGGCGCCTGCGCCAGAAGCTACTGGCGGCAGTCCTTGCGGCCGTTTTAGTCCTGGGCTATGTACTGCTGACCGGCGGGGAGGCGCCGGTCTGGCGTTCGGCCATTATGCTTTGGCTGGTGTTGGCCGCACGGCATTTGGGCCGCGAGGGTGACGGCGTACGCGCTTTGGCGGCGGCCGCGCTGCTGATGCTCTTTTTTCGCCCGCACTGGCTGTTTAGCCTTTCGTTCCAGCTTTCTTTCCTGGCAACGCTGGGGATTTTGCTGCTCACACCACGCTTGCAGGCCAATTTTTCGCGCCTACCGCGCTTTCTGGCCGGACCGCTCGCTGTAACACTTGGGGCGCAGCTGGCTGTGCTGCCGCTGCAGCTTAGCCTGTTCTCTTTGCTGCCGCTGCTCTCTGTCCCGGCCAATTTGCTCTGCGTTCCTCTGGTTGGTGTGTTTATGTGGCTCGGCCTTTTAGCGCTGGTGGCCGCCCTTTTTTCTCCGCTGCTGGCGGCGCCGTTTTGCCTGGCGGCTTACCCGGTTCTTGGCGCGTTGAATGAGCTGCCCAACATGCTGGCGGCATTGCCCTTTGCGGCGGTTCGGCCGCCGCCGCTGCCCCCGGTGGTGTGGGCGGGGTACTTTCTCCTGCTGGGGTTGTTTGCCGGCGGCGTTAAAATATGCTGGACTCGGCCGAGGCTTGTTTTGGCGGCGCTAGTTATCCTGAACCTGGCCGTCTTTACCCCCTTTTGGGGGGCGAGTCTGGGCGGCGGCTCCGGCCGGCCGCTGGAAGTCGTTTTTCTGGACGTGGGACAGGGATTGTCTGTCTTTATCCGCACTCCCGCCGGGCAAAACATCTTGGTGGACGCCGGTGGTGGCCGGCCGGGCAGCAATTTTGACCCCGGAGAAAGGATCGTGCTGCCTTATCTGCGGAGCCGACGGGTGGCAAGTCTTGACCTGCTTGTTCTGACCCATCCGTCAGAGGATCACCACGGCGGTATGCCAGCCGTCTTGTCGGGTATAGCCGTCAGGCGCTTTGCCAGCAATGGGGAGACAGATGATAACGAAACCTTTTTGGCCGTCAGGGAGTTACTGGCGGCCGCCGCTGTGCCGGAACTGGTCCTCTCCGGCGGCGATCGTCTGCTTTTTGGGGAGAATGTGGTGCTTGAGGTGCTGTCGCCTCCGCTGGAGAAAATCCGTCATACTGTGGATGACGTTAACAACAATGCGCTGGTGCTGCGCCTTTCCTTCCGTGATTTTTCCCTGTTGCTGACGTCGGATGCGGAGAGGGAGGCGTTAGACCGGCTGCTTCACCAGCAGCCAGGCCGTTTGTCAGCTGACGTTCTGCAGGTGCCTCACCACGGCAGCCGCAGAGCGATGTCGGCCGCATTACTGGAAGCAGTCGGTGCCGAGACAGCCGTAATCTCCGTGGGGCGCAACACATATGGTCATCCGCATGCGGAGGCGCTCTTGCTTTTGCAGCAAAAAGAGTCGGCTATCTTTCGCACTGATCTGCACGGTGCTGTCACTATCCGGAGTGACGGCTCCGGCTGGACGGTGGAGCCGCAACTTTCTCCGGCAGCAAGTGACGGTAAATAGTTTTTCGTACTTTTTTATTATAGAACCGCCTGAAGTGGGCATCATATCGCGTGTATATTTTCTAAACAGGCGGTGAGATTTTGCGGGTTTTAATGTTGTCCTGGGAGTTTCCTCCCCGTATCATTGGCGGCCTAGCGAGGCATGTCTACGACCTGACCCGGGCTCTGGCGGACAGCGGCGTGGAAGTAGATGTGATCACTGTTGCGGAAGACGGTGCTTTGCCGTTTGAGGATCTGCATGGTGTAAACGTTTATCGCGTCAAACCTCCCCTTCCGGCGGCGTGCGACTTTATTACCGGTATTTTGCAGCTGAATGTGGCTATGCTTGAGAAAGTCATGGCCTTGCTTAGGCACGGCGAAAGCTATGACTTGGTTCATGCCCACGACTGGCTGGTGGCTTTTGCCGCCCGGGCGGTAAAGTACGCGCTGCGCCTACCGCTCGTTTCCACGATCCACGCTACCGAATACGGCCGCAATCATGGCCTGCATACCGAGGAGCAGCGCTATATCAGTGATGTGGAGTGGTGCCTGACCTATGAGGCCTGGAGAGTTATCTGCTGCAGCCGGTACATGCGCCAGGAACTGCAGCGCGTGTTCCAGCTCCCGCCAGATAAAATCAGGATGGTGCCAAACGGCGTTGACCCGCGCCAGTGCCGAGCGGGCCGGAACGACTCCTTTCTCCAGCAACGCTTTGCGCCGGCCGGCGAACAAGTTGTTTTTTTTGTCGGACGGCTCGTCCGGGAAAAAGGCGTCCACGTTTTGCTGGAGGCGGCGCCACGTATTTTAGCGCAGGCGCCCAAGACAAGGTTTGTCATCGCCGGCCGGGGGCCGGTGCTGGAGTCGCTGCGCGGTCAGGCGCGCCAAATGGGGATTGACCGGCAGGTTGATTTTACCGGTTATGTGGACGATGTAACCCGGAACGCCTTGTACCAGGCGGCCTCTGTGGCCGTTTTCCCCAGCATTTATGAGCCGTTTGGCATTGTGGCCTTAGAGGCGATGGCGGCCAAGGTTCCTGTGGTCGTTGCTGATACGGGCGGGCTGTCTGAAATAGTTTCTCACGGGGTTGACGGCCTTAAATGCTACGTCGGCCACGCCGCCTCCCTGGCCGACCAGGTGCTTGCTGTCCTTGGCGATGCCGCCCTGGCGCAAAAGCTGTCTGAAAACGCCTACCATAAGGTTTTAACCAGTTACTCCTGGCAGGAAATTGCCCGCCAGACACGAACCATATATCAGGAAGTGTTGTTGGCCTTCAGGCGAAGCGACTGGGTGCCTGTGGAAGAAAACGAAGATAGCGTGACGGAAGTTTACCCGTTTGCCGGAAGAGAGACGGCGTATGATGAGCAGCCGGCCAGACCCCATTGAGCGGCGCACTTAAAGATTCCTGACAGAAAGAGGTGGGTAGAGTGAAAGTGATTATTATGGCTGGTGGGGAAGGTTCAAGGCTCAGGCCGCTGACCTGTGACCGTCCCAAACCCATGGTGCCGATTATGAACCGGCCGATGATGGAGCATATCGTGGCACTGCTGGCCGACTGCCAGTTGACGGAGATTGGCGTAACTCTGCAGTACCTGCCGGAACAGATCCGGAATTATTTTGGCGACGGGCGGGAATTCGGCGTCAACATGCGCTATTTTATAGAGGATATGCCGCTTGGTACCGCCGGTAGTGTGAAAAACGCCGGCTCCTTTCTGGATGAGACCTTTCTTGTGATCAGCGGGGATGCGCTGACCGATTTCAACTTGCGTAAGGCTATGGAATTCCATCGCCAGAAAGGCGGTGCAGCTACGCTTGTCCTGACCCGTGTGGAGAAACCGCTGGAATATGGTGTGGTGATTGCGGAGGAAGACGGTGGGCGTATCACGCGTTTTTTGGAGAAGCCTTCCTGGAGCGAGGTTTTCAGTGATACGGTCAATACAGGCATTTACATCCTGGAGCCGGAAGTCCTGACCCATTTTCCGCCGGGCGTGATGTTTGATTTTGCCAAGGACTTGTTTCCGCTGTTGATGAGCAAAGGCTACCCGCTCTACGGCTACATCGCGGAGGGCTACTGGTGTGATATCGGCAACCTGCAGCAATACCAGCAGGCGCACCTGGACATCCTGCAGGGCCGGGTAAACATCCGCTTCACGGAGCGAGAGCTTTCGCCCGGCGTTTATGTAGGCGAGGATGTTATTATCGCTGAGGGGGCCGTTATCGAGGGGCCGGTACTTATCGGCAGCGGCGCCCGCATCGGCAGGGGCGCTCGTATTTCAGACCATACAGTAGTCGGTCCCCATTCTCAGGTAGATGCGCACGCCTCTGTCAAGCGCGGTCTGACCTGGCGTCACGTCTATATGGGGCCGCGTGCGGAATTGCGTGGGGCGGTGCTGTGCAATCGTGTTCAGGTACTGCAAGCGTCTGCCGTTTTTGAAGGGGCCGTGGTGGGAGACGATACCGTCATTGAGGAAAAATGCACGGTAAGACCCAATGTCAAGATCTGGCCGCACAAAAGGGTGGAGAGCGGCAGTATTGTGACAGAAAGCCTAATTTGGGGGACGAAGCCGGCGAAAGCGCTTTTTGGCCATGACGGCGTCAGCGGCATCGTTAACCTAGAGATTACCCCGGAACTGGTGGCTAAACTTGGCGTCGCCTACGGGTCGCTGCTTGGCGAGGGCCGGCAGGTGGTGGTCGGCAGCGATGAGTGGAAAGCTTCCCGCATGCTCAAAGATGCCGCCGTTGCCGGCCTGCTTTCGTCCGGTGTCCGGGTTTATGACCTCGGGGTTACCGTCGCCCCTGTTACCCGCCAGGCCGTTAAACAACTGGGCGCGAGGGGAGGACTGCACATTCAGCTTTCCCACGAAAACCAGGATAACACCCTCCTCAAGTTTCTTGACGAAAACGGCCTCGACCTGCCCAAAGGCTGGGAGCGTAAGCTGGAACAGGCTTTTTACCGCGAGGATTTTAAGCGCATTAAAGGGGTCGGCGTTGGTGAGACGGTCAGTTTGGCTGGTTATACGGAACACTACCTGGAAAACCTGTTGCGCGGTGTGGACCTGGCTCTTTTCCAGGGCTCCCCGCGCCAGATACTACTGGCCTACCCCACCCCCTGGCTTTACTCGCTGTTGGTGCCGCTCTTGCAGCAGTTAGGCTGTGAAGTCCATACCATTTCGCCTCCGCAGGGCGGCGAGCCCTTGACCTTGGCCCAATTGCGGGAGAGAATTACCCAGGCGGCGGCCCGGGTTCGTGCCCTTGGCGTCGACCTCGGTGTGATCATGGACCCTAATGCCGAGAGCCTAGTGCTGATTGATGAGCAGGGTCGGGTGGTGGCCGATGAATTGTTTACAGCGCTCACTTCACTGCTTATCTTTCGTTCCGGAACCGGCGCTACGGTGGCCGTGCCTGTTACCGCTCCTCACGTCATTGAACTGCTGGCGAGTCAGCATCAAGGGCAGGTGCTCAGGACAAAAACGGGGCCTCGCTCCCTGATGGAAGCCCAGACTGCCGCCGAAACACCGGGCGGTAAATCAGACTCCTTTAAGTTTTCTTTCGATGCCATTACTTCCCTGGTGAAAATTCTCGAGTTCATGACGGCCAATGCGACCAGCCTGGGAACGCTTCTTGACAGCATCCCACCTTTTTTCCTGCACCAGCAGGAAGTGGATTGCTCCTGGGGCAGCAAAGGCGCTGTGATGCGCCGCTTGATTGAGGAGACGCGCGGCGGCCGGGTAGAGCTGCTGGACGGCATCAAGGTCCAGCATGAGCAGGGCTGGGCGCTTGTCCTGCCCGACCCGGTAAAACCACTTTACCGTATTTATGGCGAAGGCCATAACGCGGAGCTAGCCGAAGAGCTTACGGAAATGTACGCGCAGAAAATCAAGCAAATCCAGGCCGAAGAAACGGAGCTAAAAAGTGGGGGACATAATAAAAACTCCTAGAAAAGGGATTATGGAAATATGTGGCGCTAGCTCCTGAAACCCAGGCAGCGGAGGTGCGCCGTTTTTGTTGAGGGGGGAAGCCTGTGGACAAGCAGATGCAGCAGTCTGTGGAGAGCCACTATAGCCGCGGAGAAATTCTCGGCTCTATCTGGCGTGCGCTCCGCGAGGCGGGTAAGGACCTTGACAGGTTAACACCTGCCGACCTTGCGGCAGTGGATCAATTCCATATACGTGGCCGCGAAGCGACCATTGAACTTGCTAACCGGGTTTCCCTGCAACCGGGGAGGCGAGTACTTGACGTAGGCTGTGGGCTGGGTGGTTCAGCACGCTATTTGGCTACAGAGTGGCAGTGCCACGTCACGGGCATTGACCTTACCGGTGAGTACATCGAGGCTGCCAAAGTCCTGGCGCAGTTGGTCGGCCTCGGGGACGTAACGACGTTTCAGCAAAGCAGCGCCCTCGACATGCCGTTTGCCGCTGGCTCTTTTGATGTTGTCTGGACAGAACACGTTCAGATGAACATTGCCGACAAGCGGGCGTTCTATGCCGAGATTGCCCGGGTGCTTACCCCCGGTGGGTGCCTGCTCTTCCATGATATTTTCCGTGGCGACGGCGGACCACTGCACTATCCCGTACCCTGGGCGGAAGAAAGCTCCATCAGCTTTTTGGCCACACCGGAAGAGGTGCGCGAAATTCTGGAAGGCCTAGGGTTTAGTATCCTGGACTGGGAAGATAAGAGTCGGCACTCGCAGGTGTGGTTTACAGCAGCAGTCGAAAGGCTTAAAGTAGCCGGTCCGTTGCCGCTTGGTCTTCACCTGCTAATGGGCAGCAATACCGCTGTTAAGCTAGCCAATAACTTGCGAAATCTGGAGGAACGGCGCTTTGTTGTAATCCAAGCTGTGGCCCGGAAAGCATAGATTAAATTGAAATCGGCAGAAAAACGGGGAAAAGAGAAAAAGCTGATAGGAATAGTGTGTTATTGTAGATTAACTAGCCGAGAAGCTATTTGCCAGTAAAAAGACTTGCTAGTACAATAAAAGTGTCTGTTCATTGAGAATAGTTTTCTATCTCAACAACAGAATGCTTATCCAGCCAACTATGAATGATGCTGAATGAAATGGAGGAGAGTTTGGGTGAACAAAAGAAAAGGGGTTATGACTATAGCTTTCGTTTCGCTGGCCTTTGTACTCGGTATATTTGCCAGCAAAGCCGTGCGCTTAGCTGATGGACCGCCGAGGGCCGCAGAGCCGGGGACAGCAAAAGGCGTAGTTAATATTTACACCGCCCGCCATTACGGCGTGGAAAAAGTCTTTGAGGAATTTACCAGGGAAACGGGCGTTGCTGTCCGCTTTACTACAGGTAGCGATGCTATACTGCGCGAGCGGATTAGATCTGAGGGCAAGTATACACCGGCCGATGTTTACCTGGCTGTGGATGCCGGCAATCTCTGGCTCGCCGCCCAAGACGGTCTGCTCTCTCCTGTGACGAGTGCAGCGCTGGCCGCTAATATTCCGCAAAACTTGCGTGACCCGGAGAACCGCTGGTTTGGTCTGACACGGCGCGTGCGTACCATTATGTATCATCCCGACCGGGTTACCCCGGAAGAGCTGTCCACTTATGAAGCGTTAGCTGATAACAAATGGCAGGGACGTCTGGTGATGCGGCCAGCGACCCACGCATATACGCAGTCGCTGGCCGCCAGCCTCCTAGCGGCGCACGGCCAAGCACAGGCTAGAGAAATTATCCGCGGTTGGGTGGCTAACTCACCGACGCTGGTTGACAGCGACACGCGTATTTTGGAAACACTGGCTGCCGGTGGCGGCGATGTAGCTATTACCAACCACTACTACCTAGGCCGTTTGCTGGAGGCTAACCCCGCTTTTCCCGTACGCATCTTCTGGGCCAACCAAGGCGGGCGGGGCGCGCACGTCAACATTAGTGGCGCCGGCGTGACGGCGCACTCGCAGAACAGGGAAAACGCGATTAAGTTTTTGGAATGGCTTAGCAGCCCAGAAGGGCAAAAACTGTTTGCCGACTCCAACCACGAGTTTCCGGCTAATCCCCGTGTAGAGCCGCATCCCATTATTGCCGGCTTCGGAGAATTTATCGCTGATCCCCTAAACATGGATGAGTATGGCCGCTTGCAGGCCGAGGCCATCAAGATGTTGGACGAGGCTGGATACAGGTGAGATTAGAGCGGAAGGCTGTAACCGTTAATCGTTTCCACTTCATCAGTCACGGGCAGGGCTTAGGAGGCCTGCCCGTGCTGCCGCTGTTCCTTGCTCTGCTGGTAGTATTGCCAGTGCTGGTGGTAGGCTCCGCAGTGCTGACGCCAACCCGGGAAGTATGGGTTCACTTGGGTCGGACGTTACTGCCGGAGATGAGCCGCAACACGCTGCTGTTGCTGGTTGGCGTGGGGTCTGGTACGCTGTTTTTGGGCGTAAGCCTAGCCTGGCTGGTGACGGCTTATCGTTTCCCGGGCCGGAATGTGCTGGAATGGTTGCTGGTGCTGCCTATGGCTGTGCCCACCTACGTACAGGGCTTTGTCTATATGGCTACTTTTGATTTTGCCGGACCTGTGCAGACTTTTTTTCGGCGCTATTTTAGCGACCTGGCTTGGTTCCCGGAAATCCGCTCGGGGGCGGGAGCCATTCTAGTAATGACATTGGTCTTGTATCCTTATGTCTACCTGCTGGCCAAGGCTGGCTTTCGAGAACAGTCCGGCGTGCTGGTAGAGGCTGCTAGAGTTATGGGAGCCAGCCGGGCGGTAATTTTTTTTCGCGTTATCCTGCCGCTGGCCCGGCCCTCCATCGCGGCAGGCGTAGCGCTGGCCGTCATGGAGGCGCTTGCTGACTTTGCTACCGTACGCTTTTTTAATTTTCCGACCCTTTCTGACGGGGTCATTCGTGTCTGGCACGGAATGATGGATCTGCGGGCGGCCTCTGAGTTGGCTGGGCTCCTGGCGCTTGTCGCCTTGCTTATTCTTTTGCTGGAGCATGCCTGGCGCGGTCGATCCCGTTATTTCCAGACCGGCGGCAAAACGCCGGGGATTACACCGGAAACGCTACGAGGCTGGCGCGGGTGGCTGACAGCGTCCGTCTGCCTGCTAGTAGTGGCGGTGGCTTTTATCCTGCCGGTAGCGCAGCTTTTTGCTTGGACGCTCGGTGAGTTGCCCTATTTGCCGCCTGGGACGATAGCGGTTTACACGCATCTGGCTCGCAATAGCATTTTGCTTTCTGTGTTGGCGGCCTTCTTTGCTACAATTACAGCGCTGCTTCTCTCCAGTGGTATCCGGCTGAGCGGGAACAAGGCCGGCTTTGTGCTGGCTAAACTGGCCACAACCGGCTACGCCATGCCGGGGGCAGTTATCGCTGTCGGCATTATTGTCCCTTTGTCTGCTTTTGATCATGCTCTTAACGATCTCCTCGAAGCCTGGAAGGGCATTAGTGTGGGCCTTGTCTTAACGGGCTCTATCGTCGGTCTTGTTTATGCCTATGTTGTGCGCTTCATGGCCGTCAGCTTCAACAGCGTGGATTCCAGCCTGGAAAAAGTAACCCCGAATATTACGTCGGCGGCCAGGATCTTGGGCGCCGGGCCTTGGAGGATAGTGTGGCGAATCCACCTGCCACTGGTGGCTCCCGGTATGCTGGCCGGTGCGATCCTTGTTTTTGTGGATGTGATGAAAGAGCTTCCCATTACAGTGATGTTACGCCCGTTTGGTTATGATACCCTGGCTGTTTGGGTCTGGCAGATGGCTGCCGAATCTGTTTGGGCAGGCGCCTCTCTGCCAGCGCTCGTCATTGTGTTGGCAGGGATGGTGCCGGTAGTTTTATTGATGCGGGCAGGCTCTCGCAAAAGTTAGGGAAGGAGTCAAAGATGTTTTTTATCAGCAAGTCCATTGATCGTTGTCCGGTGGGAAACGGACCGGCTTATGTCGAGTTGGACAATGTGTCCAAGTCTTTTGGGGCAGCCAAAGCCGTCTCGCGGCTGAACATCAGTATCGGTAAGGGAGATTTTTTTTCTTTGCTTGGTCCGTCAGGATGCGGGAAGACGACTACCTTGCGGTTGATTGCCGGCTTGGAGAGGCCTGATGAAGGTGGTATCTCCATTAACGGAGAAACAGTATCGGCCCAAGGCACGTGGGTTTCCCCCGAGAAAAGAGGCATCGGCATTGTTTTTCAGGATTATGCGTTGTTTCCGCATATGACTGTGGCGAAAAATGTGGCCTTTGGACTGAAAGGGTGCGGGCAGCAGCAGGCCAAGGAAAGAATTGAAGAACTGCTGGCGCTGACGGGGCTGGCGGGCCTTGGCGGTAGATATCCGCACGAACTTTCAGGCGGCCAGCGGCAACGGGTAGCGCTGGCTCGTTCTCTCGCCCCCCGCCCCCGGGTGATTTTGCTTGATGAGCCTTTTTCCAATCTGGACGCGGACCTGCGGGAAGAACTGCGCAGTGAGACGAAGCGCATCCTTAAAGAACAGGGCGCTACCACCATTCTTGTCACCCATGATCAGGAAGAAGCCTTTTCGCTCTCCGACAAGGTAGGTGTTTTGAACAACGGTGCCTTGGAGCAGGCCGGTACGCCCGCAGAAATCTACCACCAGCCGCACAGCAAATTTGTGGCCGACTTTGTGGGCAAAGCAGATTTTATAGAGGGCAGTCTTGAAGGCCAGAACGTTCACTCTGCTTTTGGTGTTTTTCCCCTGGATGAAGGCCAGACCCACGGGGTAAAGCAGGTGGAACTGATGGTCAGACCGGACGACGTGGACTTCAGCCTCGACCCGGCTGGGGAGGCCACCATCACGGAAGCCCGCTTTCTTGGAGCGTCCATTCTGTACCGGATCCAGTTTGCTGACGGAAAGTGCGTTCACGCCATCAGGCCTTCTGCGGAAATGGCTCCTGTGGGCGGCAGGGTGAGCGTTAAACTTGATGCGCGCCATGTCGTTATTTTCCCCAAAGACTGACGCTACTGCAACGGTTAAGCAGGATTTTCATATTTTTTAGGGAAGTGGTAATCATACTGGCGGAGGTGCGTGCTACATGAAACTCACCCCGCGCCTGGCGGCGATAGCTGAGCTGGTACCTGCCGACAGCATCGTTGCCGACATTGGCACGGACCATGCTTACCTGCCGGTCTACTTGGTGCAGGAACAAATCAGCCGGCGTGTCGTTGCCAGCGACATTCACTCGGCGCCGCTGGCCCAAGCCCGCGCCACGGTCGCCGCTTTTAACTGCCTGTACAAAATTGACCTCCGCCTTGGCAATGGCCTCCAAGTCCTGCGTACGGAAGACGAGGTTGATACAGTAGTTATTGCCGGTCTGGGCGGCCGGACTATCACCTTGCTCCTGGAAGAAGGGCGTGAGAAGTTAAACAGCGTACAGCACCTTATCCTGCAGCCAATGAATGATGCCGGGGTGTTGCGCGTCTATCTGGCTCGCCATGGTTTCGCCTTGGAGCGAGAGTCCCTAGTGCTGGAAGGACGGCGGCTTTACGAGGTTATTCTAGCCAGACCGGGACAGGAGAAAGAAGCTGACCAGTTCCGTCTCGCTCTTGGGCCACGCTTGCTGGAGGACAGGCCGCTGCTTCTGGCACGGCTTTTACGGGAGAAAATACGCAAGCTAAAGACGGCCCGCCTCCAGATGCAAAATGCTAGGCGGGAGAATATTGCACAAAAAATCAGGGAAGTGGAACAGGAGCTTTCCAGCCTAGAGGAGGTTTTGGCTGGTGCCACTTTTCGCGCAGACGCTGATTAGCTATCTGGAACAATTTGCCCCACGCCGTTTGGCGTACGACTGGGACAATGTCGGTCTGCTTGTTGGTAGCCAGCAGGCCACCGTCCATAAGATTTTGATTGCCTTGGATGTAGATGCCCGCGTTCTTGAAGAGGCCCTCGCTCTGAGAGCCGACTTTATCGTTTCTCACCATCCCTTAATCTTTCGTCCCCTCAAGGCGTTGCGGACCGATTTGCCCGCAGGCAAGCTTATCGCCACCGCCCTGGCGGCGGGAATAAGCATCTTTGCGGCACATACCAATCTCGATGCGACTGCTGGCGGGGTGAGCGATACCTTGGCTGACTGCCTTGGGGTAAGCGAAACCGAGATCCTGCGGGTTACTGGCAGCGATACTTTGGAAAAAATCGTCGTTTTTGTACCGGAAGGCCACGAAGACAATGTTCGGCGCGCCATGGCCGCTGCGGGTGCCGGAAGAATTGGCAACTACAGCCATTGTACCTTTCAGACAAAGGGAACAGGAACGTTTATGCCGCTGCTCGGGGCAACTCCTTTTATCGGTGAACATGGTAAACTGGAAGAGGTGGAAGAACTGAGGGTAGAGACAGTTTTCCCTGCCACTTTGCGCAACCGTGTTGTCCGGGCCCTGCTGAAAGCGCACCCTTACGAAGAAGTGGCCTACGATCTCTACCCGCTGCAAAACGAGTGGCACTCTTTTGGGTTGGGTCGTGTCGGGCTTGTCAACGCCTGTACACTGACTGAATTTGCGCAAGTAGTCCAAGAAAATCTTGCGGTACGGAACGTGCGTATTGTCGGTGACGGTAGCGCCATCGTCAGAAAAGTTGCTGTGTGCGGTGGATCAGGAGGCGACCTGATTCAGGCAGCCTTATTTGCCGGGGCCGACGTGCTGGTGACGGGTGACGTGAGGTACCACGAGGCGCAGGAGGCCATGGCTGTCGGCTTGGCCGTTATAGATGCTGGGCATGACGCTACGGAAAAAGTGATCGTCCCCGTTTTGCGTGACTATCTTTTGGCAAGAATCCGGGAGAGTGGGGAAACAGCGGAAGTTGTGGCATCAACAGTGGGGACATCCCCCTGGCGTACCTTGTGAGGACGGGCAGACCCTGTCCTTGTTTTTTTATCTGAAAGGATGTGGGTGGTTGGCATGAGTGAGCTGAGCAGGTTGTACGAAATGCAGATGCTAGAGGCAAAGCTGGATAGACTGCGCAAAACATTAAAAGAACTGCCCGTCTACGAGGAGTTCAGACGGTTGCAGGCGGAGACAAATGAGGGCAAAGAGGCCGCCGGTCTAGTGGAGAGCAAACTGGAGGAAGAGCGGAAGAACCTTGAGAGTCTTGAGCTTGATGTACAGGAAGTGACAGAGGAAAGCAGGGCTGTCCAGGCTAGGCTTTACAGTGGCACCGTAACCTCTGCCAAAGAGCTGTCACAGCTCGAGACCAGGGCGATATCGCTGCAACGGGAAAGAAAAAAGGCTGAAGACAATGCTTTCTTAGCCATGGAGGCAATAGAAGAAATGGAAAAAGCCCTGGCGTCTGCCAGGGGAAAGCAACAAAGCTTGATGATTAAGCTGCACAGGCTGCAGAAGCAGGGGAATCTAGAGATTTCCGGCCTAAAGGAACAAATCCGGGAATGTCAAGAGGAACGGGAAAAGCTGCTGGCTACTGTCAGTGAAAAACTTCTGAACCATTACCGCGAACTGCAGCAACGGCTCAAGGGCAAGCCGCTGGCGCCGGTGGAAGGCGAAGTTTGCGGTGGTTGCCGGGTCTCCCTCTCCTCCAACTTGAAAAACCGCCTCTGCAACCCGGCGGCGGTAGTAACCTGCGAAAACTGCGGGCGTATGCTAATCCCCTTTTAAGGCTCAAGGCGCATGAGTCCTCTGCCCGGTCAAGAGCTCTTGGCCATTAGTAGTGTACAGCTTTAGTAGGTGATCGGGGATTAGCAATAGACGCTGCCTGGGTTGCCTATCCCCGTCATCGCCGGGAGGCAAGCGGATAAGAGCTTTGGCGGTTACTAAGGCGCTGGCCCGACTTGACCGGGAAGCAGTTCTTGATACCCTGAGCCAAGCAATAGCGCTACTGCGGGGGAGGCCACAAAAAAAGAGTAAAGGACCTTAGGAATTACTTAACTGAAAACTGGCCTGCCATGCCCAGGCTGACAATAGTACCAGCATTGTCGAACCATAAACGGGTCGGAATCCCTCCGATATGGTCGGAGAAAGCGATTAGCCCCTCAAACAGGCACTGTTGGTTTTCGTGCATCTTCCGGCACATCCGGACGGCGAATCCGGAGGCCTCCCGACAGCAACCGGGTACAGGTTGACTGCCTGCAGTATAAAAAACTCAAAGACCGCTGTCAAGTTGGATTACAGGTCTTTTTTATTAAAGTCTGACTGAATTGTACAGGAAAAGTCGTATTAAAAATCGAATATTCCCTTGCTTCTAACATTTTCAGCAAGGGTGCAATAATGGAGAATCTAACATGGAAAAAGCTGGAGAAAATCCCTCTACACGTAGTGGAGGTGCTGCGTGTATTTGGCCTCCAGGCTTTTTGCCGTGGAATCAATTATTTAAGGACCTACAAAAAAGACCCCCTATTATATTTAAGGGTTTCGTTTTGCAGTGCTTTAAAATGTGTGGGTCTGAAGATCGCAGAGGTTGTGATGGATGGTGTTTTGTTGACAAACGGGGGCTTGAGTGACTAAAATAAAAGTCGGAGCAGAAAACAAGAAGGGATTTGCCTAAATGACCCAGATGCAGAAAGCAAGACAGGGCTTGATTACTAAAGAGATGGAACAGGCGGCCGCCGCTGAGGGCGTAAGCGCAGAAATGCTTCGCCAAGGACTGGCAGACGGAACGGTGGTGTTGCCGGCCAACCCGCGCCACCGGACACTGGAGCCGCGGGCTATCGGTCGCGGCTTAAAAACTAAGGTGAATGCTAATATTGGTACTTCCATCGATTTTCCCGACACGGCGGCGGAGCTGTGTAAGTTGCGGGAAGTGGTCAGTGCTGGTGCTGATGCGGTGATGGATCTTTCTACCGGCTCGGA
>JAGXSQ010000069.1 GCA_018333395.1 Dethiobacter sp. | reverse complement strand
TAGACAACGATGTGCGGCACGCCTACCTGGCGCGCTAGCAAAATATGCTCCCGGGTCTGCGGCATGGGGCCGTCAGCAGCGGAAACAACCAAAATCGCCCCGTCCATCTGCGCGGCGCCGGTAATCATGTTCTTAATGTAGTCGGCATGCCCTGGGCAGTCTACATGCGCATAGTGGCGCTTGGGAGTCTCGTACTCCACATGCGCCGTAGAAATAGTAATACCGCGCTCCTTCTCTTCGGGAGCCTTGTCAATCTCATCGTAGGCCGTCTTCTTGGCTAACCCTGACTGAGCCAGACAGGAAGTAATAGCCGCTGTCAGCGTTGTCTTGCCGTGGTCAACGTGACCAATCGTACCGACGTTAACGTGGGGTTTAGTCCTCTCAAACTTTTGCTTTGCCATTTTACAAGGCCTCCTTTTTGACTTTTACAGGATATTCTAACCCCTGGCTCCTGGCAGAGGTAAGCCCCTGCTTTTGGCCACAATCTCCTCAGCCAAGGTTCTGGGAACTTCTTCGTAGTGCGAAAATTCCATAGCGTAAGTGCCCCTCCCCTGGGTTCTTGAGCGCAGCTCGGTAGCATAGCCGAACATGGCTGACAAGGGGACCTTGGCCTTAATGACTTGGCTGTTGTTGCGGGGCTCCATCCCCTCAATGCGGCCGCGTCGACCACTGATATCACCGATGACATCGCCCAAATACTCTTCGGGCACAGTCACTTCCACTTTCATCACCGGCTCAAGCAGTACAGGACTGGCTTTGGCGACGCCGCTCTTGAAACCCATAGACGCGGCAATCTTAAAGGCCATCTCTGAGGAGTCCACCTCGTGGTAGGACCCGTCTACAGCTGCCACCTTGAGGTCTACCATGGGGTAACCAGCCAGCACCCCGGTATTCATCGCCTCTTTAATCCCGGCATCAATGGCGGCAATATACTCTTTGGGAACCACACCGCCCACAATTTTATTTTCAAAGACATACCCTTTTCCCGGTTCAAGCGCTTCCAGCTCCAGCCAAACATGCCCGTACTGGCCACGGCCGCCGGACTGGCGGACAAACCGGCCTTCTGCCCTGGCCTTGGAACGGATCGTTTCCTTGTAGGCAACTTGCGGCTTACCTACATTGGCACCGACCTTAAACTCTCTTAGCAGGCGGTCAACGATAATTTCCAGATGCAGTTCTCCCATGCCGGAAATAATAGTCTGTCCTGTTTCTTGATCGGTACGTGCCCGGAAAGTAGGATCCTCCTCTCCGAGCTTGGCCAGGGACAGCGACATTTTCTCCTGATCGGCCTTCGTTTTAGGTTCAATAGCCACGTCAATCACCGGCTCCGGAAAAACAATGTTCTCCAGTATAATTTGGTCTGTCTCTGTACAGAGCGTGTCACCGGTAACCGTATCCTTCAGACCGACAGCAGCAACAATATCGCCCGTAGCTACTTCCTTGACGTCCTCACGGTGGTTAGCGTGCATGCGCAAGATACGTCCCACCCGCTCACGCTTGCCCTTGGTGGAGTTATAAACGTAAGAGCCGCTGCTAAGCACCCCAGAGTAGACCCTAAAATACGTCAGCTTACCGACAAAAGGATCGGTCATAATTTTGAAGGCCAGCGCGGCAAAAGGCTCACTATCTGCTGCGCTGCGAACGGCTTCCTCCCCCGTAACAGGAGAAAAAGCATGTATCGGAGGTACATCCCGAGGAGACGGCAACAAGTTTACCACCGCATCCAGCAATGGCTGGACGCCCTTATTTTTATAGGAAGATCCGCAGAGTACCGGAATAATTTTTACAGCCACCGTGGCACTGCGAAGCGCTTTGCTGATTGTTTCCCCGTCTATTTCTTCTCCGTCAAGGTAGCGCACCAGCAACTCTTCATCGTGTTCGGCAACCGCCTCCAGCATCTTCTCCCGGTATCCGCGGGCCAGAGTCTGCATGTCGTCGGGAATCTCAACCTCATCGCTCTGCGTGCCAAGGTCATCCTGATAAATAATAGCCTTCATGCGGATAAGATCCACAACGCCTTTAAAGCTATGCTCCAACCCAATGGGTAGCTGGATAGGAACCGCATTAGCGTTTAGCCTCTGCCTTATCTCCTGCAGTACGCGGAAAAAATCAGCACCGGTGATGTCCATCTTATTGATATAAGCAACACGCGGCACCCGATATTTATCGGCTTGACGCCAGACCGTCTCAGACTGCGGCTCGACACCACCCTTGGCACAGAACACACCGATGGCTCCATCCAACACGCGCAGGCTTCTCTCCACTTCCACAGTAAAATCAACGTGCCCGGGCGTGTCGATAATGTTAATCACATGATCAAGCCACCTGCAGGAAGTGGCTGCGGAGGTAATAGTAATACCCCGTTCCTGCTCCTGGATCATCCAGTCCATAGTAGCGGCACCGTCGTGAACCTCACCCAGCCTGTGAACACGCCCGGTATAAAACAGTATCCGTTCCGTAGTAGTCGTTTTCCCGGCGTCGATATGCGCCATAATGCCAATGTTTCTCGTTTTGTCGAGGGGTGTAGTTCGTAGCATGAGCCCCCTCCCTTCCTGTAGCATGCTTTACTGCTGTTTCTACCAGCGGTAGTGGGCAAAAGCCTTGTTAGCTTCGGCCATGCGGTGGGTGTCTTCCTTCTTTTTAAAGGCACCACCTGCACCGTTGACCGCTTCCAGCAGCTCCGCTGCTAGGCGCTCGGCCATCGTCTTTTCTCCACGATCCCTGGCATAACGAATCAGCCAGCGAATAGCCAAAATATGACGGCGGTGCGCGGAAACCTCTACAGGCACCTGGTAGTTAGCGCCACCAACACGGCGGGCCTTGACCTCCAACACGGGAGAAACGTTCTTGACTGCGGCATCAAAAACCTCCTGCGGATTGCGGCCGGTCTTTTCACGAATAATCTGCAACGCATCATAAAAAATCGACTGCGCTACACCTTTTTTGCCATCCAACATCAGACAGTTGATGAATTTGGCGTCCAGCCTGGAGTTATAAATCGGATCCGGCAGAATGTCCCGCTTGGGTACCGCGCCTTTTCTGGGCATTTCTTAAAAGCCTCCTTCCTTGACAGTCAACTGACTCTCTTCCGACAGTTACCGCTTCTTCTTCGTCACGACCTGCTTCCTCTTCTTGGTGCCGTATTTGGAACGTCCCTGCTTCCTGTTATCCACGCCTGCAGCGTCGAGCGCACCGCGGACAAGGTGATACCGCACGCCGGGCAGGTCTTTGACACGCCCGCCACGTACGAGCACCACGGAGTGTTCCTGCAGGTTGTGACCAATCCCAGGGATGTAAGCCGTTACCTCGATGTTGTTCGACAGGCGTACACGGGCAATTTTACGCAAGGCGGAATTAGGCTTTTTGGGCGTCGTAGTCGAAACCCTGGTACACACACCACGCTTCTGGGGAGACTCTGCCAGCGCAGGAGCGGTGGATTTTCTGACTATTTCTTCTCTCCCCTTGCGAACCAGCTGGTTTAAGGTTGGCATTCTGCTTCCACCTCCTTCCTGTTCCCTGCTTGCGCAGGCCTCGCCCTGTGAAACCAGGGGAAAAGTTTGACAGTGAACCGGCCATTGATAGAGGGCTACCTATTGCTCAAGCAAAACGGCCGCCGTGGCGGCACCGACCTTGATACCACACGCCTTGCCCAGATCTGCCATGTAATCAACAAAGCTGACTGGGACAGACATCTTGACACACGCCTCCAGGACCGGGCGCTGGACTCGTTCGTCGGCATCCCGAGCCACATAGACCTGCCGGGCATGGCCGCTTAGGACAGCCTTGATTGTCTGCTTCATCCCCGTCACGACTAGCCTAGCCTGTCTCTGGCACTCAAGATCCATGCTCATTCCTCCATAAAACTCGTAGCAAACGCACTTTTGTATTCTACCACCATCATCTCTGCTTGTCAATCATCAAACACCCTTTTTCCGCTAGTATCATCCAATAGCAACGGCTCTTCCGTCGCCCTCGGCAGACGGTAAAGCGCCGGCACCTCGCTGACTTCCCCTAGGACGACACGGATGTTGCGGTAACGTGGCATGCCCGTCCCTGCAGGCACCAGCTTACCGATAATCACGTTTTCTTTTAGTCCCAGCAGGGGGTCGCTCTTCCCTTTGATCGCCGCCTCTGTCAGCACCCTAGTAGTTTCCTGAAAGGACGCGGCGGAAAGGAAAGAGTCGGTGGCGAGTGAAGCCTTGGTAATCCCCAGGAGCAGCGGGCGGGCGACAGCCGGCTGGCCGCCGCTTAACTCCACTTCGCGGTTTAGTTCCGCAAAAATAGCAGCGTCGACCAAGCTGCCAGGCAGAAGACTGGTGTCTCCAGCCTCTTCCACTTTGACTCTCTTAAGCATCTGGCGAATCATCACTTCGATGTGCTTATCATTGATATCCACACCCTGCAGACGGTAAACACGCTGTACTTCCTGCAACAGGTAAAGCTGTACACCACGCGGGCCTTTAACTTTCAGAAGGTCGTGCGGGTTGATGGAACCTTCGGTCAGCTCTTGGCCGGCTTCTACCTGCTCGCCTTCTCTGACCTTAATCCTAGAGCCATACGGGATGGAATACGACTTAGTTTCGCCATGCTCGGGAGTGATACGGATTTCGCGCCGCTGCCGTGTCTCCGACACCTGCACGATGCCGTCGAACTCGGCAATCACCGCCAACCCTTTTGGTTTGCGAGCCTCAAAAAGCTCCTCTACCCGCGGCAGACCCTGGGTAATATCGTCACCGGCAACACCCCCGGTATGGAAGGTGCGCATCGTTAGCTGTGTTCCCGGCTCGCCGATTGACTGGGCCGCAATGATGCCCACGGCTTCTCCTACGTCCACTATGCGCCCGGTGGCGAGGTTGCGCCCGTAGCATTTCACGCACACACCGTAACGCGCCTTGCAGGTCAGGACGGAACGGATCCATAATTCCCCAATCCCTTTGCGAATCAAGAGGTCTGCTAGGTCGTCATCAATGAACTGGTTTTTTTCCACCAGCAAAGAGCCTTCTTCAGGGTCAAAGACCGGTTCAAAGGCAAAGCGTCCGTTAATCCGATCATGCAAATCCTCAATAACTTCGTTGCCATCGCGAATTTCCACCACGGAGATTCCCTGCATCGTGCCGCAGTCTTCCTCCCGGACGATCATATCTTGGGCCACATCAACCAAGCGACGCGTCAGATAGCCGGAATCGGCTGTCTTAAGCGCCGTGTCCGCCAGACCTTTCCGGGCGCCATGGGTGGAGTTGAAGTATTCCAACACAGTCAGGCCCTCCCGGAAGTTGGCCTTAATCGGAACGTCAATAATCCGGCCGGTTGGGTCTGCCATCAAGCCGCGGATACCCGCCAGCTGAGTAATCTGGGAAATATTTCCGCGGGCGCCGGAATGCGCCATCATATAAATCGGATTAAAGCGGTCCAGCGTCTCCATCAGTCGCTCGGTAACTTCCTCCTTGGCCGCCGTCCAGATGGAGATAATGCGGTCGTAGCGCTCCCCTGCCGTAATCAGACCACGGCGAAATTGCTGCTCAATCTGCTCCACTTGTTGGTCGGCGCGTACCAAGATATCTTTTTTCTCCGCCGGGATGGTAATGTCATCAATAGCCACCGTGATCCCGGCCCGCGTAGCGTAGGCAAATCCGGCCTTTTTAATATCGTCAAGTATTTCAGCGGTGCGAGTGGTACCGTACTTTCGGTAGCACAGCGCGACAATGTTGCCGAGGAAACCTTTTTTCACCGCCTCGCCTGGCGGGCGGGTGCCGACAATTTCCCGAGGATCCACGCCACGCTCCAGAATAAAATCGCTCTCTCTCACAGGAACATTAAAATCCGGGTGGTTGATATAGGGGAAATCATCCGGAAAAATCTCATTAAAGATCAGCTTCCCCACCGTGGTAAGGAGCAGCTTGGGACCGGGGCGGCGGCGCAGTTCCTCCCGGCCGTTAAACAGCTTCGGATAATTGGCGATGTTTACGGAGATGCGGGACTGCAAGTGAATTATTCCCAGATTATAGGCCAGAATAGCCTCCTCGGGGGACGAAAAACTCTTCCCTTCTCCTTTGGCGCCGGCCTTTTCCACCGTCAGGTAGTAGCAACCGAGCACCATGTCCTGGGTAGGGGTGGCCACAGGGCGTCCATCTTTGGGATTGAGGATGTTGTGGGCGGAAAGCATCAGCAGACGCGCCTCGGCCTGAGCTTCCGCAGAAAGCGGCACATGCACAGCCATCTGGTCACCATCAAAGTCGGCGTTATAGGCCGTGCAAACGAGTGGGTGAATCTTGATCGCCCGTCCCTCAACGAGCACCGGTTCAAAGGCCTGAATACCCAAGCGGTGAAGGGTAGGAGCGCGGTTTAACAGCACAGGATGATCGCGGATTACTTCTTCCAACACATCCCAGACTTCCGGCCGGACCTTCTCTACCATACGTTTGGCACTTTTGATATTATGAGCGGAGCCGCCGTTGACCAGACACTTCATGACAAATGGCTTGAACAGCTCCAGAGCCATTTCCTTCGGTAAGCCGCACTGATACAGTTTCAGCTCCGGACCGACCACAATCACAGAACGGCCGGAGTAGTCCACCCGCTTACCGAGCAAGTTCTGCCGAAAGCGGCCCTGCTTGCCCTTTAGCATATCCGAAAGGGATTTGAGCGGCCTGTTGCCCGGGCCGGTAACCGGACGTCCACGGCGGCCATTGTCAATCAGGGCGTCGACGGCCTCCTGCAACATCCTTTTTTCATTCCGGACGATAATGTCCGGAGCGCCAAGATCTAGGAGCCTCTTTAACCGATTGTTGCGGTTAATCACACGCCTGTAAAGATCATTCAGGTCAGAGGTAGCAAAGCGACCGCCGTCCAGCTGCACCATGGGGCGTAAGTCAGGTGGAATGACCGGGACGACGTCCATGACCATCCAGGAAGAATGGTTGCCTGATTGGCGAAACGCCTCTGATACTTCCAGCCGGCGGACAGCGCGGATTTTTTTCTGCCCGGTAGCAGTGCGCAGGTCGCTACGCAATTCCAGAACCAGCTGCTCAAGGTCAATTTCCGCCAGCAGTTTCTTGACCGCTTCGGCTCCCATTTCGGCCTTAAACCCGCGGCCAGAGCGGAACAAGTGGTCATATTTCTCCCGGTATTCGCGGTATTCCATTTCCGTCAGCAACTGCTTCTTCACCAAACCAGTATCGCCGGGGTCGATGACGACATAGGAAGCAAAATAAAGAATTTTTTCCAGGGCACGCGGCGACATATCAAGAAGCAGTCCCATACGGCTGGGAATGCCTTTGAAATACCAGATATGGGAAACCGGAGCCGCCAACTCAATATGCCCCATCCGTTCACGGCGCACTTTGGCACGGGTCACTTCCACCCCGCAGCGGTCACAGACAATCCCTTTATAACGGACGCGCTTGTACTTCCCGCAGTGGCACTCCCAGTCCTTCTGGGGGCCAAAAATCTTTTCGCAAAACAAGCCCTCCCGCTCCGGCTTCAGCGTCCGGTAATTGATCGTCTCCGGCTTTTTTACTTCCCCACGGGACCAAGAGCGGATCAGTTCAGGCGATGCCAAGCCAATTTTTAAGGCATCAAAGTTATTCACATCCAACAAGGGTCGTTCCCCCCCTTAATTTAGCTGTTAACCGCTACTCCCCATCCGGCTCGTAATCATGACGCCTCTTTCGCCCGGGCAAGAGGAACTCCCCGTCGCCATCTTCCTGGTCAAGTGGATCCAAGTCCCCCATTTCATCCCCGTCTAGGTCAAGTTCCAGATCCTCATCCAAGACCAAGTCCTCATCCAAGACCAAATCCTCATCTAAGACCAGAGCAGAAATTTTGGCGGCCTCTTCCTCTGGAACGTCCCCACCATCATCCTCACCAAAAGAGTCAGCGAGTTCTCCCTCATCGAGCATTATGTCCAGAGGCATACCCCGGGCAGAAACTTCGTCCTCCGTCCCTTCGATGTTAACATCCAAGTCGCGCAGGCCCCCATCCTCTTCAACATCTTTAATCTCCATTTCCCCTACTTCTTCGGAAATGATCCTGACGTCCATACACAAACTTTGCAGTTCTTTAACTAGGACCTTGAAAGACTCCGGCACGCCAGGCTCCGGGATATTTTCCCCTTTGACAATGGCTTCGTAAGTCTTGACCCGGCCTACCACGTCATCGGATTTAACAGTCAGAATCTCCTGTAGCGTATACGCTGCACCGTACGCCTCCAGGGCCCACACTTCCATTTCGCCAAACCTCTGCCCGCCAAACTGAGCCTTGCCTCCCAGGGGTTGTTGGGTAACAAGCGAGTACGGGCCCGTCGAACGGGCGTGAATCTTATCGTCCACCAGATGGGCCAACTTCATCATGTAGATATAACCGACAGTAATTTCATTGTCGAACTGCTGCCCAGTACGGCCATCATAAAGGACAGATTTTCCGTGAGTCACAATCCCTGCCTCTTTAAAAGCATCCACAACATCACCCTCACGAGCACCGTCAAAGACCGGAGAGGCAATGTGTATACCGAGTGTTTTGGCGGCCCAGCCAAGGTGCGTTTCCAGAACCTGCCCGATATTCATCCGTGAAGGTACTCCGAGCGGGTTAAGCACAATTTCCACCGCTGTACCATCCGGCAGGAAAGGCATATCCTCTTCCGGCAGGATCTTGGCGATAACGCCTTTGTTGCCATGACGTCCGGCCATTTTATCTCCCTCGGAAATTCGGCGTTTTTGCGCTACATACACCCGTACCAGTTGGTTGACCCCAGGCGGAAGCTCGTCACCATTATCCCGGGAAAAGCCTCTGACATCTACTACCATCCCCGACTCTCCGTGTGGTACGCGCAGGGAAGTATCCCGGACCTCCCGCGCTTTTTCGCCGAAGATAGCACGCAACAGCCGCTCTTCGGCCGTTAGCTCTGTCTCTCCTTTTGGCGTCACTTTGCCGACCAAGATATCGCCGGCGCGGACCTCTGCGCCAATACGGATAATTCCTCGCTCATCCAAATCCTTCAAGGCATCTTCCCCTACGTTTGGAATATCCCTGGTGATTTCTTCCGGACCGAGCTTAGTATCGCGTGCTTCCGATTCATATTCTTCGATATGAATCGAAGTGAAAACATCCTCTTTGATCAGCTTCTCGCTGAGCAGGATGGCATCTTCATAGTTGTACCCTTCCCAGGGCATAAAAGCCACCAAGATATTGCGTCCCAGCGCCAACTCCCCGTGGTCGGTTGAGGAGCCGTCGGCAAGAACATCTCCTTTATGGAGACGCTGGCCATGAAAAACAGTAGGACGCTGGTTCATACACGTTCCCTGGTTGGAGCGTTTAAACTTTTGCAGATAATAGACATCGCACCCTCGCGCCTGACCATGCTTTGGTGTGCCAGGGAAAATTTCCCCCGTCCTCCCGTTAATCTCCCGGTTGGGGCCATCCTGGTCCTCGTCGCGACGTATGATGATGGTGTCTGACGAAACATACGCCACCTCGCCACTACTCTTAGTCAGCACGACTACCCCAGAGTCCCTGGCCGTCTTGAATTCCATGCCCGTCCCGACCAGCGGCGCTTCCGTTCTCAGGAGCGGCACCGCCTGACGCTGCATGTTGGAGCCCATTAGAGCGCGGTTGGCATCATCGTTTTCCAAGAAGGGAATTAGCGCCGTCGCCACGGAAACAAGTTGTTTGGGAGAAACATCCATAAAATCAATTTCATCCGGGAGACGCATGACCGTTTCGTGTTTGTGGCGGCAGACAGTGCGGTTGCTCTGGAAATACCCGGCCTCATCCAACTCGGCATTTGCTTGGGCAACCGTGTAGTTATCCTCATCATCTGCGGTCAGATAGACAATTTCTTCTGTAACCCGGCCGTTTTCTCTATCTACTTTACGGTAAGGCGTTTCAATAAAGCCGTACTGGTTGATGCGGGCATAAGTGCTCAGCGAACCAATCAGGCCGATGTTCGGGCCTTCCGGCGTTTCAATGGGACAGATCCGCCCATAATGTGAATGGTGTACGTCGCGCACTTCAAACCCGGCGCGCTCCCGACTGAGCCCGCCGGGGCCAAGAGCAGAGAGACGCCTCTTGTGTGTTAGTTCAGCTAAGGGGTTGGTCTGATCCATAAACTGCGAAAGCTGGCTGGAACCAAAAAATTCCTTGATGGCGGCGATAACCGGCCTGATGTTGATTAACGCCTGGGGTGTAATGGCCTCCACGTCCTGAATAGTCATCCGCTCCCGCACTACCCGCTCCATCCGGGACAGTCCGATGCGGAACTGGTTTTGTAAAAGCTCACCTACGCTGCGCAGCCGGCGATTGCCCAAATGGTCAATATCATCAATTGACCCGAGTCCCTCCATCAGGTTAAGCAAATAACTTATGGTGGCCACAATGTCCTCTCTGGTCAGGTGTCTGACAGTCGGACTTATCAGCTCGTTGTTGATGACCAACAATTCACGCTCGTTAACATGTACTCGCACACGGCTGACACTATTTTGGGCGAAGTCCTGTGCCAAAACCGGGGTGACTACCTCCCCGACCCGGGCTAGCACCCGACCTTCCGAGGCAGAAACATTCTCAGCCAGTTTGCGGTCATGAATGCGCGGCGCCAGAGAAAGTTTCTTATTCATCTTGTAGCGACCCACATGGGCAAAATCATAGCGCTTAGGATCAAAAAACAAAGACTCAAAAAGTGAGCGGGCATTTTCCACGTTCAACGGTTCTCCGGGACGCAACCGCTTATAGATTTCCAGTAACCCGGAATCATAAGAGTCAGTATGGTCTTTTTCCAGAGTAAGCAAGATTTTTGGGTCATGTTCATATATTTTCAAAATATCGTTATTAGTACCGAAGCCAATGGCACGCAAGAGCACCGTAACGGGTACTTTACGGGTACGGTCCACGCGGACATAGATGATATCGTTGACGTCAGTCTCAAATTCCAGCCAAGCGCCGCGATTAGGAATAATCGTGGCTGTATAGAGAGGTTTGCCCGAAGAATCATCAATATGGCTGTTAAAATATACTCCCGGCGAACGAACCAACTGGCTGACAATGACGCGTTCAGCGCCATTGATGATAAAGGTACCATTCTCCGTCATCAATGGGAAATCGCCCATAAAGACTTCCTGCTCCTTGACTTCTCCTGTTTCCTTGTTAACTAGGCGGACGCGGACACGAAGCGGCACAGAGTAGGTGGCGTCACGCTCTTTGCATTCTTCTACGGAATACTTGGGAACGCCCAGTGAATAGCTGATAAACTCCAGCACCAAATTTCCCGTAAAATCTTGGATAGGCGAAATTTCAGCAAACATCTCCTGCAATCCTTCGTTGGAGAACCATTGGTACGAGGACTGCTGGATTTCGATCAAATCCGGCAGCTCCAGGACTTCTTCGATACGGGCATAGCTACGTCGCTTCCTCATCCCCGCATCAACAAGTTTGTACATGTAAGCCCCTCACTCCCGTCCTATTTTTGCCAAACCATAAAAGAACAAAGCCTTCTTTATGATACCGACGTCTGTCCTACGTTTGCTTAAAAACCAAACGGCAACAGTATAGCCTCTCCAGATTGCGGCACAAATATACATAAATATAGCAAAGAAGGCATTGCTAAGCAGTTAAAAATAATATCACAACACTCTTGACCTGTCAAGCACTCAATGATAGGAATTTTTGGGATTCTAAGCCAGCTCTCTTAAGCCTCTGCTCAGCACAGCTCTTCAGACCAAATATTTGACAAGTTGCACGGCTTGCGCTAAAATAAGGCTAGGCGCAGGGGAGTAGCTCAATCGGTAGAGTAGCGGTCTCCAAAACCGTTGGTTGCGGGTTCAAGTCCTGTCTCCCCTGCCATAAAAAATAAAATACGAACACAGCAATTTCATTGGTGTGGAAGTTTAGGGAGACACCGGCGGTAGCCTGGGCGGTCTTTTTTTGTTGCCCCTAGTGCGCCTTGCAAGGCGATTGTTCCGGAGTTCTAGCTATAGAATGGACATGTATAATTTCTCATTTCGGGCATTTAATGGAGGAGATTTTACATATTTCGGTGTTGTTAAGTAAAGACTACAGTTGCCTGATGCCTCGGCGCAGGCCTACTGTTCCTGAAGTAGCTGCTTCGCGGAGGGGTGGCGGGGATCTATATAATCACATCGCCTCAGAACTTATGCCTTTTAGCTTAGAATATTAAACCCGAAAGAAAGTGAAAAGATGGCCGAAAGAAATGCCGGGAAGAAAATCCTCGCCCCTAAGATGGGGAGAAAAGTGAAGAACGCCGGAAAGAAAGAGTGGAAGAAGCCAACACTGGAGGATGTGTCTAACCGTGTAATGGCACAGCCGTATATCAGGTTCACCTAAGCCTTTTTGACATGAATTCCCCTTTGATAGGGAGCGGCAGTTTGTCTTCTCGTCCCGCGCGTATAGGAGTCTTAAACTCTGACATAATATTTGTTCAAATTGTACGAGGAGGGCAAACGTGGAATTTGCAAAACACGTAAAAGTACGGCAGGAAAAGTTCGGAGCAGTGATGTTTGAGACGTTGTGCGAGAAAGTATTTGTAACAAATGAAACTGGAGCAGAAATCCTTCGCTTGCTTGAGGAGGGAAGAGAGCCCATCTATATAATTGCTGAATTAGCCCAAAATTATAGTGGCGACCCGGAGATGATTAAAGACGATGTAAATGATTTTATGTCAATATTGAAAGCTACGGGAATTATTAAATAACCAGCAGCCTGGTCGTCTAGCCCAATTTTAGTGATGGTCGTAAACTTAAAATGCAGGAGGAACAAGTGATAGAAAACGAGGTGCGTCCTCTCCAAAATGAACGCTCTGAAGGAAGCAACTTCACAGATTTTGCTGCTCCGCTATTTATTGCCTGGCAGTTAAATTCGGCTTGTAACATTGACTGCCTGCATTGCTGTGAAGAAGCGGGACACAGTATGCCCGACGAACTAACAAGAGAAGAAATTATGGACTTTTGCCAGCAAATTGTGGACCTCAGGGTGCCCTATGTAGCGATTTCCGGAGGAGAGCCACTTTTACATGCGGATTTCTTTAAGATTTGTGAGTTTTTTCGAAACCACGGTTTGAGCATAAAAGTAGAAACGAATGGACTTTTGATAGATCACAAAGCGGCTCATAGATTCGCGGAACTTGATTTTCGCTCTGTGCAGGTAAGTGTAGACGGAGCCACCCCCCAAACCCATGAAAAGTTAAGGGTTAAAGGAAATTGGCAGAAGACCACCGCTGCCTGTAAGTATCTTGTAGAAGCGGGCGTCAACACAGAGATAGTGTTCGTTCCCACAAAGTTTAATATCCATGAAACGGGAGCTGTCATTGAGATGGCCCATGAGATGGGAATTTATGGATTTTATACAGGTAAAATTATGCGCATCGGACGGGCAGCGCAGAACTGGGAAGCTTTGTGTCCATCTGATGAACAATACGAGAAATTCTTTGCGATTTTAGGAGAAAAACAAGCAAAGTACGCTGGAAAGATGAAAGTTTATTATTATCCTTACGATGTTATAGAAGAGTTAAAATATCGCTTGGACCACCCTTCTGCAAGCCTTCTTGTCATTCCTAATGGTAAGGTCAAGATTATTGGGCCGCTGCCGTTTATCTGTGGTGACCTTCGCAGGCAAAGTCTAGCTGATATTTGGCAGAGATATAAAAGCGCCTGGGAAAATCAGGAAGTAATTTCTTTTACTAAGAGAGTCATTAAAAATCCGGAACTTCTGAAAGAGGCTAACAAATGCAGAGAACTTTAATAGGACTGACAAAACTTCTCCGCTACAGGTTCTTGTTAATTGCTGGCCTCTTCCCATATGCTCTTGGGGCAGCAGTGGCCTATTATACTCAGGGACAATTTAGTCTTTTTTTGTTTCTTATCGGAATCACAGGTCTTTTTTTTGCACTTATGGGCGTGGAAGCCTTTAATGAGTTTTTCGACTGGCGCATGGGTACAGACCGCGTCTTTCAGCTAAATCCCCAGCCTGTGCCTAATAGCACTTTTCTTGTTGGTATGGCGGCCTTTTTTGTTGCTCTCGTTGTGGCTATTTTCCTCACATTGGAGCTTGGCCCTCCGATAATTGTCCTTTCCCTTATGGGGCTCTTTATCGCCCTGTTTTATCTGGCACCGCCGATCAAGCTGGCCTATCGGGGGTTTGGAGAGATTATGATTTCGCTTTCTTACGGCCCCCTTATGATGATGGGAAGTTATTATGTTCAGGTACAGCGCCTTGATTTTCTACCTCTTTTTGTATCAGTAATTCCCGCACTCCTTCTATTTGCCATCTCCATCATGAATGAGGTGCCGGACTACTTTCAAGACAGGCTTGCTGGCAAGCGAAACATATGTGTAAGGATTGGGCAAAAAAATGTGGTTAGGCTGTATGGAGCTGTTTTAGCTCTATTTTATGTTGTCTTACTGGTAGGCTTGCTCTCAGGAAGGTTTCCATGGGTTGCCTGGGTCCTGCTGGCTTGTTTGCCGATTTCCTTACTGAGTTACACCACTGGGGTGAAAACTTACGACAATCCCTACCGGTTTGTTTCTGCGATTCGCTACATGATCATGCAATATATCATCATCCTTGGCGTCCTCATTACAGGCTACATCGTTTAAGTATGGGCTGTACCAAAAAAACCGTGTATCTCCACGGCTTTTTTCTCAGGCTTCTTTTTTTCTGCTACGCCCAAGATAGGCATCCTGCACACGACAATCAACCAGCAGCTCTTTTGCTGCCCCCTCCATGATCAGCTGTCCGCGTTCCAGTACATAGCCGCGGTCGGCCATTTCCAAAGCAGCACGGACGTTTTGCTCCACTACAATAACAGTCATGCCTTGTGCGCGCAAAGTTCTTACCAGTTGCGTAATTTCCTGGACAATGAGCGGAGCAAGACCCAGCGACGGTTCGTCCAGCAAAAGGAGCTTGGGCTTGGCCATCAGCGCCCGGCCGATGACCAGCATTTGCTGCATACCGCCGGAAAGAGTGCCGCCGGCTTGTTTTTCCCGTCCCTTCAGTATAGGGAACATCTCAAAAATATGCTCAATTTCTGCCGCCAAAAGGTGCTTTTCGGCGCGGTAGCGGTGGTAGGCGCCAAGCAGCAGGTTGTCATAGACAGACAGCGTTGCAAATACTTGGCGTCTTTCCGGAACCAGACTTATGCCCTGTTTAACTAGGCTTTCTGTGGCCTGGCCGGCAACGTCCCGGCCACGAAAAAGTATTTGCCCGGCGGCCGGCCTGTAAATGCCGGCCATTGTGCCAAGCAATGTACTCTTGCCTGCACCATTGGCGCCAATGATGGCCACAATTTCACCTTCCTGCACCGCAAACTCAAGCCCGCGCAGAACCTCAATTGCTCCGTGAGCGACACGCAACTCCTTGACCGTTAACAAATCTTTTCCCCTCCAAGGTAGGCGGACACTACCAGTTCATCCTGCTGAATCTCGCTCGGCGTGCCGTCAGCAATTTTTTTCCCCAAGTACAGCACCACTACCTGAGTGGAAAGTTCCATTACTGTATCCATGTCATGCTCTACCAAAACGATAGTTATTCCCGAGTCACGAAGGATACGGAGCATGCTGACCAACTGCAACTTTTCGGTAGGGTTTAAGCCAGAGGCAGGTTCGTCTAATAGCAACAGGGCTGGCTCCATGGCCATCGCTCGGGCTAATTCGACCAGACGTTGTTCCCCAAAAGAGAGTGTTGTCACCGGTCTGTACGCTTTATCATGCAAACCGACCTTTTCAAGGCAAGCCATAGCACTCTCCGTGGTCATTTTTTCCTCCCTCATAGCCTGCGGTGTCCGCCACGCCGAGGCAAAAAACCCGCTACTGGTACGAATATGCTTCCCTGCCATAACATTTTCCAAGACGCTCATCCTGCCAAAAAGCTGCAGGTTCTGAAAGGTGCGGGTGAGACCAAGACGCGCTGACTGGAAAGGCTTTTGCCCCTGAATCTCCTGGCCACGAAAAAGAACTTGCCCGGCTGTGGGCTTGTACACGCCACTTATAATGTTGAACAAGGTAGTCTTGCCAGCGCCGTTAGGCCCGATAATGGAGGCGACTGTCCCCTCCTGCACACGGAAACTTACTCTGTCTACCGCTAAGACCCCGCCAAATTCCCTGGACACTTCATGGACTTCCAGTATAGTCAATGTTTCACCCCCTTCGACTGCCAAGCGGCGTAAGAAGCGCGTGCTCTCAACTTTGCTCGCAGCTCTTTGAGGCCACCGGCCAGACCATCGGGAAGAAAAATGAAGATGACAACCAGAATAACCCCAAAAGTGGTGATTTCCACGGCCGCAACAGCGTGGGCTGCCGGCAGAACCTGCGGGACAACGGCCCGCAGCACCTCCGTCAGCACCGTTACGGTAGCCACACCTAGCAGCCCGCCGGAAATGCTAGCCATCCCTCCGAGAGCAGCCATAATAGCAAACTCCACGCTTACTTTGAAGCCGAAAGCGGCAGGGCTGAAAAAGCGCACAAAATGGGCATACAGGCTACCGGCAAGCGCAGCATAAGCAGCACTGAGCACAAACAGTTGCAACTTCAGTCGAAAAGTATCCATGCCAAGACACTCCGCCGCAACCTCACTATCATGGATGGCCCGCAGCGAGCGGCCTATCCGTGAATGGACAATGTTGTAGG
>JAGXSQ010000068.1 GCA_018333395.1 Dethiobacter sp. | reverse complement strand
ATTTGAAAAAAAGTCAGAAGGAACAGGCCAGTAAGATAAAAGAACTGTCCAAAGCAGTGGAAAGCCTGAAAGAAAAGAGCAAGGAGGAGTGAGCATGCCTGTAGCAATGAACTTTAACCTGATGAAATCTCTGGACGAAATGATGACAGTCAACAGGAAGCTGATGGACGGCCTTAACACCATGCTGTCAATAAGCGATGTTGACGTAGCGCTCACTTCCAAGGAACTGGTCTACAGGGAAGACAAGGTCAGTCTCTATCGCTACCTGCCCAAAGAGGAGAAAATAAGTGCGGTACCCACGCTTATCGTTTATGCCTTGGTGAACCGGCAGTACATGATGGACCTGCAGCAGGATAAAAGTGTGATCAGCCGCTGGCTGGAACTGGGTCTGGACGTTTATATAATCGACTGGGGTTACCCGGACAGAACTGATAAGTATCTGACCCTGGAAGATTATATTGACGGCTATATAAATAATGCGGTTGATGTAATACGGCAAAGAAGCGGGCAGGATAAAATAAACCTGATAGGAGTCTGTCAAGGCGGCACCTTTAGTGTTATCTACAGCGCCCTTTACCCGGAGAAGGTGCGGAACCTGGTGACGATGGTCGCCCCGGTGGACTTTTCTACCGAAGACGGCCTGCTTTTTATCTGGAGCAAGCATATGGACGTGGATAGCATAGTGGATGCGATGGGGGTTGTTCCCGGCAGCTTTATGAACATCGGGTTCTTGATGCTGAAGCCCTTTCAGCTGATGCTGGACAAATACATGGGCCTACTGGAGAATCTGGACAAACCGGAAGTGGTAAAAGACTTCCTGCGCATGGAAAAATGGATTTTCGACAGTCCAGCCCAGGCGGGAGAGGCTTTCCGCAAGTTTATTAAGGACCTATTTCAGGAAAACTTGCTGATCCAGAATAAACTGGAACTGGGCGGGCGTATAGTTAACCTGAAAAACATTACCATGCCGCTCTTAAACGTGTTTGCCGAACAGGATCATCTGGTGCCGCCGGCCTCCAGCAAGCCGCTTAACGACGCGGTGGCAAGCACTGACAAGGACATGATTTCCTTCCCGGGCGGGCATATCGGCATCTACGTAAGTTCTCGTTCTCAAGCAGACGTGGCTCCTTCTATCGGCAGGTGGCTAAACGAGAGGAGCATTGACGGAGCGGCACCGCCCCAGACGCAGAACGCTCCGGTGAGAAAAAGCGTCAAAACATAATTGCCCTGCGCTATCTGGGCGGGAGCAATGCGTGGTGCTCTGGTGGCTGTCGCCCGGGAACGCCTGCTCAGGGGGCGGAGGTGTCGGAAGAAGACGTGCTGGCCGTGGTGGGTATTGTTAAGACTTCCGACGAAATGTTGCTGACGCTGCTGTTCAGAGGATGTACAACTGTGCTGGAAACGGGGGGCACCATCAGAGAAGGATGAAAATGCTATTTACACCGCCCCTCCCCCTTACCCTCTCCCATTGGGAGAGGGTAAGGGGGAGGGGATTTTCAGAGCAGTATCTAGCTCGAATAGAGGTGGCAAATGCAAGAAGATATTACACCCCAAAAAGTTGGTATTGCCTGCCAAGGAGGTGGGTCGCACACGGCTTTTACTGCGGGAGTACTTCGGAGAATATTAAGAGAATCTCAAAGTTTTAAAAATTACCAGATTATTGATTTCAGCGGGAATTCTGGCGGCGCAGTCTGTGCTTTGCTAGCTTGGTATGGTTTACTGCAGAATGATGCTCCTAAAAGTATTGAGCTACTGAACGTATTCTGGGAAGAGGCAATGGCTAATACCCCTGCAGATGTATGGCTGAACCAACTAGTGATTGCATCGGCAAAACTGCGGGACGAAGGTTTCCCCATGCCAGAGATAAGCCCTTACAGTTACCCCTCTTATGGACAAAAATGGCTAAGGCAAATATTGGAGCAGTTAGTTGATTTTAATAAAATCAAGGAACTGCTCAAGCCTTCAAGTCCCTGCCTGTTTATTGGCGCAGTAGATGTTTGTACTGGTAATTTCCGAATTTTCAAGAACGCCGATGTTTCAGTAGAAGCAATTCTCGCTTCAGCAGCAGTACCTATTTTGTTCCCGGCAGTTCGAATTGACGACCGATTATACTGGGACGGACTTTTTTCTCATAACCCACCTATTGAATGTTTTGTTCATGATTTAGCTCCCCACGAGAGCAAAGTTGATGAGATATGGATTATCCAGATAAATCCACAAAATCGAAGTGAAGAGCCAAAAAATGTAAGTGACATAATTAACAGGCGAAACGAACTTGCCGGCAACCTTTCGCTCAATCAGGAAATAGGTTCTATTGAAGCCTTTAATCGGTGGTTCAAAAAGGGTTTCTTCCCGCAGAATAAATACAAGTATGTGGAAATTAAAAAAATTGAGCTGGACTGGCCACTAAGCTATTCTTCAAAAATGGATCGCTCTCCATCTTTTATCCGTAATCTGATGAATTATGGTGAAGAAAGAGCAGAAAGATTTTTAGAATCATTAACCACATAGATAATTGCGAATGTCAAGAAAAAAGCAAGTCTGAAAGCTGGAAAACAGCCTCAGACTCACGATAAAACGAGGAATTCTTTAGGCCGGCCGCAGACTGTTTTGCTGCATTCGAAAATAAAGAGAGTGTTGCGAATCCCCGGGGGTACATCCCCGATAAACCTGATAGAGCGTTGCGGCGGGTCAACGACTTCTGATACAAAAAAAGACCAAAAGCGTTGTTGCGTGTCATCCAGCGGCGCTTTTTTTGTTTTATAATGATGCAAACAAGTTCTTGCAAGCGCGAATCAAAACCTATCGCCACGAAAAACATTCAGATCGTATATATTTCCCTGATGACCTCACACGCTTAGGGGTGAGTCCCTTTGGCGAAGAGGAAAATGGCCAAGCAATACGGTGCGGAGTTCAATAACATATGTACGGCCACCGGCGCATAGCATAGTAATCAGCAGCGAGGAGGGTGCTTGGTGGGCGAGAAAGAGGGGAAACGATGGCAGCAGGTGGCAGCAGACTTTTTTGAGCTTCCACGCGAAATCATTCTTGATCTGCCGCGCCTGACGTTGATTGGGAAGATGCAATGCCTACTGGAAAACCATCGCGGGGTGATAGAGTATACGTCCGAGCGGGTACGTATTGCTGTAAATGACGGTGAAATCGTCATTCGCGGCGAAAGCCTGGTTATCCGCTGTCTGGCCAGCGAGGAAATCAGCATTGACGGTACAATATGCTCCATCCATTATGAAGGTTAGACAATCACGGTGACCTTCCTCGGTCTAGGACGAGGAAGGTCACCGGCGGAAGAGGGGGAAAACCATGTGGATTCCTGCTTCCGCAGGAATGACGGTGAGTATCTTTAGGCTAGGCGTAAGGCAGAGGTGAAATGAAGTGTCGATGCGCCATTTTAGGGTTGGCTATCTTATAGTCTCCGTGCGTGGACCGGCTACGGAAAAATTTATTAACCTAGCTAGTAGCCAGGGTATCTCTCTGTGGGATATACGCCGTGGTCCAGATGTGGCCTTTTTGAGGGTGGATGTGGACAGCTTTTTTGCCTTACGCCCTCTCAGTAAGAAGACGGGCTGCCGCCTGCGTATCGAACACAAAACAGGGCTTCCTTTTCTTTTTAGTCGCCTGCGCCGTCGCCGTGGCCTAGTCTTTGGGTTGGCTCTCTTTGTTTCTGCTCTGTATTTCTTTTCCTCTTTTGTCCTGTTTATCGGTGTGGAGGGAGCTGAAACGCTAGGCAGGGAAAGAATTTTAGCAGTGGCGGAAAAGACAGGCGTTCGTCCGGGAATTTTAAAGGCACGCTTAGATAAGGAGCGTCTGGCCAAGGAACTGATGCTTCTTGAGCCGGAAATAGCCTGGGTCGGAATTAGAGTTGAGGGGACGTTGCTCGTTATTGAGGTGGTAGAAAAAAACAGACCTCCTGCTGACAGCGCCCGCCCGGCCCACATTGTGGCAGCGAAAGATGGGCTGGTCACCGACCTGCTCGTTGTCACGGGAGAGCCTAAGGTCAGGCCGGGGGAGACGGTCAGGAGCGGGCAGCTGCTGATTGAGGGTGTGCTGCTACCGGGAGAGATGTCCCCGGCGGTGCCTTCTCCTGTCCGTGCCCGCGGGGAAGTCTGGGCGCGTGTCTGGTACGCCGGATATGGCGAGGCCGCGATGCAGGAGTCAGTAAAGACAAAAACAGGGCGCCGCTCTGTCCTGTGGTCACTGGTGGTGGATGGAAAAAGAGTGCTGCAGATCGGCAGAGAGCAGGTCCGCTTTAGCGATTTTGCTGTGGAAACGAGAAAACAACGGCTGCCGGAAAGGATTGTCCGTTTTCCTGTCGAAATAATTACTATCCAAAGATACGAACTGCTTTCCGAGAAACGTGTGCTGACTTATGAGCAGGCGCTGGAACTGGCGGCGGAACGTGCTCGGGCTGAGGCCGTGCGGCAACTCCCTGCCGGGCTTGAGTCCAAGTCTGTTGGCTTGCGGGAAGTGACCACGGAAAACGCTTCTTTGGTTAGAGTACGATATGTGCTGGAGACACTAGAGAATATTGCTGCGGTAAAGGAAACTGCAGGAGGCGATTAATTGCGTTGACGACCATTCCATGCCAAAGGACGGTAACTGTTGAGAATAACGAAGAAGTACGCCAATTGTTTGGTAAATTTGACCAGCATGTCACTTTGCTTGACCGGTACTTCCAGGTGAAAATTATCCCCGGCAGTGATTCTATTCTCCTTGAAGGAGGCCGCGACGATGTGGAAAAGGTGGCTCTTTTGTTTGAGGAGCTACTCTGGCTGCAAAGACAGGGCTACCGGTTAACCGTGCCGGAAGTAGAATACGCTCTGGAGTTAGTGAGATCCGGGCAGGCTGATAAGTTGCGCAGCCTGCTTGCCGAGATGGTCTTTGTCACCCCGCGCGGGAAAAAGATCAAACCGAAGACTTTGGGCCAGAAAGGTTATATTGAGGCCATCCGCAAAAATGATATCGTCTTTGGCATCGGGCCTGCAGGTACCGGAAAGACCTACCTCGCGATGATGATGGCTGTCAAAGCGCTTAAAGAACGGACGGTACAGCGTTTAATCCTTACCCGTCCGGCTGTGGAAGCCGGTGAAAACCTAGGCTTTCTGCCGGGTGATTTGCAGGAAAAAATGGATCCGTATCTGCGCCCCCTTTATGATGCTTTGTATGACCTGATGGGCGCCGACATTTACCGCAGCTACGTGGAGAAGGGTACTATCGAAGTTGCCCCACTTGCTTATATGCGGGGCCGGACGCTCGACGATTCGTTTATTATCCTGGATGAAGCTCAAAATACTACGGCGGAACAGATGAAGATGTTTCTGACCCGCCTTGGCTTTGGTTCCAAAGCGGTAATTACTGGGGATATTACCCAGATAGATCTTCCCAGGGGTCGCTTTTCCGGATTGGCTCAGATTCAGTCCATCCTGAAAGAGGTGGAAGGAATTTCTTTTATCTATTTGTCCGACCGGGACGTGGTAAGACACCCGCTGGTACAAAAAATTATCCGTGCTTACGAAGAGTTTGACCGGGGACAGGCCAGGGGAGAGGAGCCTCCGAAGAAGAACTAAAGTCGGAAAGGGAAAGGAGCCGGAAAATGGCGGTGATCATTAACTTTGACCGGGAAGAGGCGACGCCTCCGGCGCAGGTGTTGTCGCTGATGGAAAGAATCGCCAATCTGGCTGCGGAAGGTTTAGCTCTGCCGGCTGCTGTCGAAGTCAGTGTTATGTTTTGTGACGATGAGGCCATACACGCATTAAACAAAAAATGGCGCGATGTGGACGCGGCCACCGATGTGCTTTCCTTCCCTTTGCTGGATGATGCGGAAGACTGGCATGAGGCGCCGGAGGTAGAGGTTTTGCTTGGTGACATCGTTATTTCCCTGGAACGAGCCGCCGAGCAGGCTAAAAGATACGGACACAGTCAGGAGCGGGAAGTACTTTACCTTTTTACGCATGGGATGCTGCATCTGTTGGGTTTTGACCACCTGGAGGAGGATGAGCGACAAGAGATGCGCCGCCGCGAGGAAGAGCTTATGCATGCTGCGGGGGCTCCGCCAAGATAAATAGTTGTCATTTTCCAACTTCTGGAAACCTTTCGTTAAGCGCTCAGCAACCCCATGCTTGACGCCCTGTAGGCGCTGTCTGTGGCCGTGTGGTGCTTGTACCATTACTTGCCTAGAGGATTAACTTTTTTTAATACTTCGGGGGAAAGGTTTTTCTAGGCTGGAGCAGAAAATAGATTAAATGCTCAGCGATAAATAACAGCCGGGAGGCCTCCTTTCCTCATGCGTAAAACAGACTTGGCGGTTCCGGTGGACCGTAGGCTGATGGCCCTGCTTGCCTTCATGTTTTTAATTAACACCGTTTTTGTGGCGGGTGGATTTTACACCTTGCTTTATCGTTTCCCCGACAGCGCCGACGATTTTGTTATCATGCAAAAAGTGGCTAAGGACCTGGTGGAGCACAACAGGCGTTTGGCTCAAAATTTAGGAGTCGATGTGCGCTCCCCGGTCCGAGAAGCGCTGGCGCGCTTTAATTACGAAATCGACCTTGCTGCCAATGTTGATGATCTGAACAAAGCCATCTTGGCCAACGCGAGCCGCACCCAGGAAAGAATCCTGCAGGAGCACGAAGCTAAACAGCGAGAAAAAGTGCTAGCATTAATCAACCAGGATATGGTGCTTAGGGGCTTAGGAGGCAAGCAGCGGATTGGTGTGCATATTTCTCGCGACAGGGGAGTAGCGGTGGAGCCTACGGGGTTGCTGAGTGAGCAGACAATTCTGCAAATCGCTGAAACGGTTAACCTTGGTGAGCTTGCGCAGGATCTGACGGTAGCAGTGGAAGTAAGCGAGGGTCGCGGATTGTTGGTGATGCCTTACAACCCGCTGGAGCAGGTCCGCACGCTGACGCGGGAGATTGACTCCCTGCGTGTTACTTTGCATGATCTTCGCTCTCAGGCCGGTTTTGCCGAGACTATTGGTCCTGGTGTCATTGTGAGTATTTTTGATGCGGAAAACGGCTTTACAAACGAAGCCATTATCCATGAAACCGATGTGCGCGATGCGGTCAACGAGTTGTTTGCCTCCGGTGCCCGGGGGGTGGCCATCGGCAATCAGCGACTTACTGCTACTTCGGCCATCCGTTGTGTGGGTCCGTCTATTTTGGTCAACGACGAGAGAATTCCTGTTAATCCGGTGGTCATTAGGGCCATCGGAGATCCGGAAGTGCTGGCCAGCGGCCTAGATATCATCCGTATTACCTTGAGTGTTTCACGTAACCTGAGGGTGGAAATTGAAAAAGTGCCCAACTTGACATTGCCGGCACACAGCCGCTAACCAGAGAGGGATGTTGATGAACGATTTTGCTGTATTGTTGGACTGTGCCTGCCAGGCAAGGGAGGCAGCTTATGCGCCTTATTCCAAATTCGCGGTAGGGGCGGCGTTGCTTTCTGCTAGCGGGCAGGTTTTCTGCGGCTGCAATGTGGAAAACGTTTCGTATGGCCTGACCATGTGCGCTGAGCGAGTTGCTGTTTTTTCTGCTGTGGCGGCCGGGGTTTGTGATTTTGTTGGCTTGGCTGTGGTGGCTGACGGACCGGAACCGGTTACGCCCTGTGGTGCCTGCCGTCAGGTGCTCTACGAGTTTGCTCCTGATTTGCGGGTAATTATTGCTAACTTGCATGGGCAGCAGAAAATGTTTCACTTGCGGGAGCTGCTGCCGGCCGCTTTTGACCGTTTTGCGGCGCAAGATTCTCCAGTATAAGAGCGGGCGACTCCGGCACAAAACCGGGTCGCCCTTTTGAGTCTTAGTGTCTATCCCACAAACTTCGGTGCAAAATGGTCAAGAACTGATGTGTGGTCAGCCTAGGCAGCTTAGGGGAGGCTGTTTTATGTTAGGTAGATATACGCTATGGAAGCTGCAAACGCTATGGAAATGACCATGACTGAGAAGACAAACCCAAGCGTAGGAACAAGCAAAATCCCTCCCATCATGACGGCGAAGAAGACAATGTTCAGGATGAGCGCTTTGTGGCCTTCTTGGTGCTGTTGCCTCAAGCTAGAGTCGTTGGACAGTTCAGACATGCTACTCCCTCCTCTCATGGGGACTTGTTAAAAAAATCACATCCTTACCATATTATATCACCGCAGAGGGATTAAGTATAGGAGTAGATAGCGAAAAAATATAAAAGTTTTACAATCTGGAATTCCAAGCGACAGGTAGGAGGATTCTTTTGCTCCGGGGGAGAAAGATAACCCGCAGGAGGTGCTGTGATGTTCCGGTCCGGTTTTGTCGCCCTGATTGGCCGTCCCAATGTAGGTAAGTCCACGCTGGTCAATACGTTGGTCGGTGAAAAAATGGCTATTGTCTCAGAAAAGCCCCAGACAACACGCAACCAGATTCGCGGTATCCTGACGACAGCTGACTATCAGCTTGTTTTTATTGATACACCCGGTATCCATAAACCACGTCATAAACTGGGCGAAAGGATGGTTCAGGTGGCGCTCCGCACGCTGGCGGAGGTGGACGTTGTACTCTTTGTGGCCGATGCCTTGGCCGGCTCCGGTAGCGGGGACGAATATATCCTGTCAGCCCTGGACCGCGTGACTACGCCGGTAATCCTGATAGTCAACAAAGCTGACCTAGCTGCGGCAGAGCAGCTCGAGGTGCTTCTAGGCCATTATCGTGCTCTTTTTCCTTTCAGTGCCTCCTTGGCTGCTTCAGGTCTTACCGGGCAGAACAAGGATTTGTTGCTGTCGCTGTTGCTGGAGAGACTGCCTGCGGGGCCGTGCTACTACCCGGCTGATATGTTTACCGATCAGCCGGAAAAGGTTCTTGTCGCCGAACTGATCCGGGAAAAAGTTCTTGCCCTGACCAGAGACGAGGTTCCTCACGCTGTGGCAGTGGAGATAGCTGCTATGCGAAAAAGGACGGGGCGCGAAATGGTCGATATTGAAGCCAACATCTATGTGGAGCGGGAATCACAGAAGGGAATTCTCATTGGGAAAAACGGTTCTTTGTTAAAAACGGTTGGCAGACTGTCCAGACTGGAGATGGAGGCGTTGCTTGGCAGTCAGGTGTTCTTGCAACTTTGGGTCAAAGTGAAGCCTGACTGGCGGAACAAAGAAGGCGCCTGGCGAGATCTAGGTCTGGAATTTGAGTGAGGAGATGCACTGATGCCGGAGTGGAAAGACTACGGCTTGGTTCTGCGCAGCCGCGAGTTCAAGGAAGCGGACAGGCTGGTGACCTTGCTGACCAGGCAAAGCGGAACGGTGACGATGGTAGCGCGTGGTGTCCGCAAGGTGCCAAGCAAATTGGCGGCTCAGGTCGAGCCGCTGACGTTAGGGTTTTATCAGCTTCACCTGGGCAGGTCAACTATGGGCACGTTGTTGCAGGGGGAAGTGCTCAAATCCCATCGAAAGTTACACGCCGATACCATTCTTCTTGTCTATGCCCATTATTTCTGCGAACTGTGTGAGGCTTCTCTGCCGGAACACGAGCCGTCCGTCCCTGTTTTTACTTTGCTTGTGCAAGCGCTGACTATGCTGGAAGAGGATGAGCAGCCTGATCGGGTCGCCCGTTGTTTTGAACTGAACCTTTTGGCTCTCCTAGGCTACCGGCCCGTACTCGATTCCTGCTTGTGTTGCAACGGCTCGGGTCCCTTTCTGTTTGACCCGGCTTCCGGAGGCCTTGTCTGCAGACAGTGTCCGTCGACGGCGGAGGCCTTCACGGTCAGCGGCGCCGCCGTGGCTGTGATGAAACGTTTCCTCGAACTCACATTTCACCGGCTGACCGTTTGCCGTGTACCGCCAGTACTTAGCGAGGAAATACACCGTGTCAGCTGCCAGCTGTTTGCCAGAGCAGTGGGAAAAACCCGCTTTAAGTCTCTGGAGGTCCTACGCAGCGTGACGAAAGGGCAGTAAGATTAATATTTTGGCCGCAGCAGTGAGATACTACCTCCAGCAAAACATAAGGAGGTAACGGTATGGACCTTTCTCTGGAAAAAATAGATTTACTCCGGGAACGAACTGGATTAAGCTATACCTCCGCCCGCCGGCTATTGGAAGAGACCGATGGTGATGTGGTGGCGGCGTTGGTGCTGTTGGAAGAAGAGGAGCAGGAAGAAGGCGGCCAGTTCCGCCGCCTAGCCAGTAATATCTTGGAGCCGGCGAAAAAGTTGCTGAGACAGGGTAACCGTACGCGCATCAAGATCAAAACAAAGGAGAGGACTTTGCTGGAAATTCCCGCTACCTTGGGCTTGGCTGGTGCTCTTCTGGTGCCGAAACTGACAGCGCTCGGTACGGCGGCATTGTTGATGACCAGCTACAGCTTGGAAGTACAACATCCGGATGAGCCGGAAGCTTCGGGGAACTGATGTCTGTGGCAGCCCTGACGCATGAAACTTAAACGTCAGGCCTTTCCAAGCTTTCAGGGAGGGGGACAAAAAATTTTTCCTGCAGTAGCTTGACTTTATCCTATCATGTGATGCTTGACGGCGTCCTCGCTTTCTGTTACAGTAAGGTAAACTGAATAAGTCTGTGGAAGAGGAGTACGCTGCTGATCTGCCAGCGAGCCGGGGGTGGTGCAAGCCCGGTCAGTGAACCAGCGGAAGGGCGCTTTCTTAAAAAGGCTGTTAATGAGTGGGCATGGCGACATGTCAAGTAGGGTGGAACCGCGGGAACGTCTCGTCCCTATAATATAATGGGCGGGGGTTCCTTTTTTGTTTTTGTTTTTTGTAGACGCAGATGGGAGGACGAAAGATGGATTTTCAGACTATGATCTTAAAGCTGCAAGCCTACTGGGCCAGGCAAAATTGCCTTCTGTTGCAGCCCTACGATGTGGAAAAGGGGGCCGGTACCATGAACCCGGCTACCTTCCTGCGTACCCTAGGACCGGAGCCCTGGGCGGTGGCCTATGTGGAGCCGTCCAGAAGACCCTCTGACGGTCGTTACGGAGAAAACCCCAACCGCCTTTTCCAGCATCACCAGTACCAGGTAATCATTAAGCCAGCTCCGCCAGACATTCAGGATCTTTACCTTGACAGTCTGCGCGAACTGGGCATTGTCCCCGAGGAACACGACATTCGCTTTGTGGAGGACAACTGGGAGTCACCGACGCTCGGCGCCTGGGGTCTTGGCTGGGAGGTCTGGCTCGATGGCATGGAAATTACCCAGTTTACCTATTTTCAGCAGGTGGGCAGTATCGATGTGGAGGCAGTTTCCGCTGAAATTACCTATGGCTTAGAAAGAATTGCCATGTACCTGCAGGGACAGGAAAATGTCTTTGACATCCGCTGGGTCGGCGAGGTTACCTATGGTGAAATTTTCCATCGTGCAGAAGTGGAACATTCCCGGTACTCTTTTGAAGAAGCTGACTCGGAAATGCTTTTTACCTTGTTTAACATTTACGAACAGGAGGCGAGGCGTCTTCTGGAAAAGGGGCTCGTCCTGCCTGGCTACGACTACGTCCTGAAATGTTCTCATGCTTTCAACTTACTGGATGCTCACGGCTCCATAAGTGTAGCTGAGCGGACCGCCTATATCGCCCGGGTCCGGAACTTAGCGCGGCTCTGTGCCCAGCGCTACTTGGCCCAGCGTGCGGAACTGGGGTTTCCGCTTTTACATCGGGAAGGAGGTGTCGAGCATGCTTAGCAGAACATTTTTGTTGGAGATCGGCACAGAGGAAATCCCGGCCCGCTTTATGGAGCCGACGCTTCTTAGCCTGCGGGACAACGCGCGCGAAGAATTGCGGGCCGAGCGACTGGAGCACGGCGAAATCAGGACGATGGGCACGCCACGCCGTCTGGCGCTATTGATTTCCGGACTGGCTTTGCGCCAGCAGGATTTGAGCGAAAAAAAGAAGGGTCCGGCGCTGGCGGTAGCTTTTGACCAGAACGGGCAACCAACGGGTGCGGCCAGAGGTTTCGCGCGCGCCCAAGGCGTGACCGTGGATGAACTGCAGACCGAGACGGTGGACGGAACGGCCTACGTCTTTGCAGTCCGCCAAGCTTTGGGCCGCCCGACGACCGCTATTCTTCCGGACCTATGTGTACGGCTGATTAAGCGCCTGCTCTTTCCCAAACCCATGTTCTGGTATAGTAAAGAGGTGCGCTTTGCCAGGCCTATCCGCTGGCTCTGTGCTCTCTATGGCCGCGAAATTGTGGAGTTTTCTTTTGCCGACCTGCATTCTGGTCGCAGATCCTTTGGGCACCGTTTCCTGGCGCCCGGGGAAATCAGCTTGTCTTCAGCAGAGGAGTACAGGCAGCAAATGGGCAACCACGGTGTGCTTGTTGACCAGGAGGACCGCCGGCAGGTAATTGCCGGACAGGTTGCTGCTGCCGCCGCGCTGCTTGATGGCAGCTCTTTTCCCTGCTCTGGGCCAGGGGCAGGCTTGGATGAAGATTTGTTGCAGGAAGTCAATTATCTCGTAGAGTTCCCGAAGGCGGTCAGTGGCCGTTTTGACACCGCATATTTGGAACTGCCCCCCGAAGTCCTGATTACCGTAATGCGTGCTCACCAGCGCTATTTTCCGGTGTTTGCCGCTGACGGACAGTTGCGACCGTATTTTATAGCGATTAGCAACGGCACGCGGGATGAATTTCTGGACAATGTGCGGACAGGCAACGAAAGAGTGCTACGCGCGCGCCTAGCTGATGCACGCTTTTTCTTTACGGAAGACCGTAAAAAACGCCTTGAGGAGTACGTCAGGGAACTGCAGACCATTGTTTTTATGGAGCAACTGGGTTCCATGGCCGATAAGACAGAAAGGATTGTCTGTCTGACACAAGCACTCTGTGCTGCTGTCGGGTTGCCGGCTGACGTGACGGAGACGGCGACCCGGGCCGCTTATCTATGCAAAGCCGACTTACTGACCCACATGGTCTACGAATTTCCCGAACTGCAGGGGACGATGGGCAGGCACTATGCCTTGCTTACCGGCGAAAAAGAGGCGGTAGCGACGGCTATCAGGGAGCACTACGCGCCGCGCCATGCCGGCGATAAACTGCCGGAAAGTTTGCCTGGCGCTATTGTCGCTATTGCCGATAAAATGGATACCATCACCGCTTGTTTTGGTCTTGGGCTCGTCCCGAGCGGTTCACAGGACCCGTATGCCCTGCGCCGTAGCGCCATGGGTGTGGTAGCAACGCTTTTGGCTCACAACATTCCCCTCCCCCTTCCCAGCCTGATCCGCTTCGCCCTAGACAATTTAGCGGGCAAGCTAGCGCGACCGGCGGAAGAGGTGGTGGCCGGGGTACAGGATTTCCTGCTACAGCGTGTGCGGCATCTCCTGGCAGAAAAGGAGCTGCGCTACGATGTAATCGAGGCGGTACTCGGTGGCAGGGCTGCTGATTTGCCGGGATTAGCCGCACGCGCCGCAGTACTGCAGGATAAACTTGATACGCCGGAGTTGCACCATATCTTGACCCCCTTTACCCGGGCGGCCAACCTGACGCGCAATTTTGCCGGCGTCCGACCTGACCCGGCCTGCTTCCAGACAGCGGCGGAACATGAGTTGTATCAGGCTACAGTGGAAGCGGCGAAAGTCGCCGTCCGTCACGCTATCTCCGGCCAATTTGCGGCCGCCCTGTCGGTGCTTGCCACCCTGCAGCCCTTTATCGAGCGCTTTTTTAGCGAGGTAATGGTGATGGTAGATGAAGAGAAACTGCGGAACAACCGTCTTTCCTTGCTCTGCCAGGTTAAGGAAGCTTTTTTAGTGTTAGGCGATCTGTCCAAAATCGTGCAGAAAAAATAATCGGCTCAGAAGGAAACTTCTTGCCGAGATAGTATAAACCTTAGATAATGAAGAGGTGAAGCTGTTGGATGAGCTAAAACGTAAGCCCATAGTTTACGTCGTATCCGACTCTGTTGGGGAAACAGCTGAGTTTGTAGTCAAGGCGGTAGCCAGCCAATTTAACTCTGGGCATGTAGAGATCAAAAGGATTCCTTTTGTCGGCAATGCCGAGGTGCTGCGGGACGTTATGGAAGATGCTGCCATGGTGGGCGGAATGATTGCCTATACGCTGGTGCTGCCGGAGTTGAGGCGCGTCATCAGGGAGGAAAGCGAACGTCGAGGCCTGATCACGGTAGACGTGATGGGACCGATGATGGATGCCTTTGCCAAGCTGTTGCATATTGACCCGCGCTTGGAGCCGGGGCTGGTCAGGCGCCTTGACGAGGAATATTTTCGTCGTGTTGCCGCCATTGAATTCGCCGTCAAATATGATGACGGCAAAGACCCGCGAGGGTTGATATTGGCCGATGTCGCTTTAATCGGCGTTTCCCGTACTTCCAAAACCCCCTTGTCTATGTATCTGGCTCACAAGGGGCTGAAAATTGCCAATCTGCCGCTGTTGCCGGAAGTAGAGCCGCCGGAGGAGCTTTTCTGGCTTTTCCCCAATAGAGTGATTGGGCTGACCATTAACCCACGGCAACTAAATGAAATACGCGAGGAGCGTCTTAAGGCGCTTGGATTGCACGCCAGTGCCAATTATGCCAGTATGGAGCGGATCCTGGAAGAGCTGGAATACGCGGAGAAAGTCATGAGCAAAGTAGGATGTCCTGTCTTTGATGTGTCAAACAAAGCAGTGGAAGAAGTAGCTAACAAGATCATGCAGCTTATCAAGAAGGAGGCGGAACCTCAGCATGGGGGCTAAAGACGTTTATCTTTTTTCGGAGGGCCACGCCGGCATGCGGGAACTTTTAGGCGGGAAAGGGGCCAATCTCGCGGAAATGACGCGCATCGGTCTGCCGGTGCCGCCAGGCTTTACCGTTTCCACGGAAGCATGCCGCGAGTATTTCCGCCGTGGCCAGGTCGTCTGGGATGAATTGCGGCAGGAGGTAGTCGAGGCGTTACATAACCTAGAGGAAGTTACGGGTCAGCGCTTCGGTGACAAGGAAAACCCCCTCTTGGTGTCCGTCCGTTCCGGCTCGGTATTCTCCATGCCCGGCATGATGGATACGGTGCTTAACTTAGGCCTGAACGATGAAACAACGCGGGCGCTTGCCGTTTTCTCGGGAAACGAGCGTTTTGCCGCTGACTGCTACCGCCGCTTTATCCAGATGTTTGCTGATGTAGTGCTGAAAGTAGAACACTTTTACTTCGAAAAGGTACTGGAAGATAAAAAAAGGGCTCTTGGCGTCAGGGACGACACTGGCCTGGACGCTGGCGCTTTGTGGGAAGTTATTGCTGAATACCGAAAAATAGTCGAGCGGGAGACGAAAAAAAGTTTTCCTCAGGATCCGGTGGAACAATTGATGTTGTCAATCGAGGCGGTCTTTGACTCTTGGTACAACCAGCGGGCCGCCGTTTACCGGCAGGTTCACAGACTGCCGGACCACTTGGGGACTGCTGTCAATGTGCAGGTGATGGTTTTTGGCAATTTGGGCAATGACAGTGGTACCGGTGTTGCTTTTACGCGCAACCCTGCTGACGGAACCAGGGAATTGTACGGCGAGTTTCTGATTAATGCTCAAGGGGAAGATGTTGTAGCTGGCACGCGTACACCGTTGCCTATCTCTAGAATGGCTGAAAGCATGCCAGTCATCTACGAGCAGTTCTCTTCTTTGTGCGCGCTGCTGGAGCAGCACTACCGTGAGATTCAGGACATCGAATTTACTATTGAGCGCGGCAGGCTCTATCTCCTGCAGACCCGCAACGGTAAAAAAACGGCGGCGGCGACGGTAAAAATTGCCATCAACATGGCCGAAGAAGGGCTGCTTACCCGGGAGGAGGCTATTCTGCGGGTCGACCCGGCTCAGCTTGACCATCTTTTGCACCGTCGCATCGACCCGGCGGCAAAACTTGATGTTGTGGCCAAAGGGCTTCCCGCTTCTCCCGGTGCCGCTTCCGGTCAGATTGTCTTTGACGCTGACGATGCTGAACGCCTCGCAGGTGGTGGGGTGAAGGTGATTCTGGTGCGCCCGGAAACGACGCCCGACGACATCCACGGCATTGTAACTGCGCAGGGTATCCTGACGAGCCGTGGTGGCATGACGAGCCATGCGGCAGTAGTGGCCCGCGGGATGGGCAAGCCTTGTGTAGCAGGCTGCGAAGAAGTGATCGTGGATCCCGTGGCCAAGACAATGATCGCCGGCGGCCGCCTCTTCCGAGAGGGGGATCTACTTTCCATTGACGGCTCTACCGGACAGGTGATAGCCGGTGCAGTGCCGCTCGTTGATCCGGAGTTGAGTACCGAATTTATCCGGCTGCTTTCCTGGGCTGATGAGGTAAGAACGCTCGGCGTTCGTGCCAATGCCGACACCCCGGCAGACGCCGTCAAAGCGCGGGAGTTTGGCGCGGAAGGGATAGGGCTTTGCCGCACCGAGCACATGTTTATGGCTCAGGAGAGGCTGCCGGTCGTGCAGCAAATGATTTTAGCCAGAGATACCACGGAGCGCGAGCGGGCATTGGCCAAGCTGCTGCCGATGCAGCAGAGCGATTTTGAAGGTATTTTTCTGGCTTTGGAAGGCTTGCCGGTGACGATCCGCTTATTAGATCCGCCGCTACACGAATTCCTCCCCAACCTGGAGGAACTGTTGGTAGAAGTGACGGCACTGAAAGAGCGCGGCAGCCAGAACCAAATTCTTAGAGAAAAGGAAAGTTTGCTGCGCCAGGTACGAGCCTTGCATGAATTCAACCCCATGTTGGGTCACCGCGGTTGCCGGTTGGGGATTGTCACGCCAGAGATCTATAAGATGCAAGCTTTGGCCATTTTCCGCGCTGCCGCCGCCTTGGTCAGGAAGGGGAAAATTGTGCTGCCGGAGGTCATGATACCGCTGGTAGGCCATGAAAATGAGCTGAAAGTTATGCGCGAGCTGGTGGAAGAGGCAGCAGAAGAAGTCATGCGTGACGCTGGCGTCAGTTTTGGGTATAAAATCGGCACCATGATCGAATTGCCGCGAGCCTGCGTCGTTGCTGGCCGCATCGCTGCTCATGCCGAGTTCTTCTCTTTTGGCACTAACGATTTGACTCAGACAGCTTTTGGCTTTTCCCGGGATGACGCTGAGGGCAAGTTCCTGCACCACTACCTGCAGCAGAAAATCCTTCCTGAGAACCCCTTTGCCGTTCTGGACAGGGAGGGGGTAGGAGAGTTGATCAGGATGGCCGTGGCCGGCGGACGTGCCGCCAAAGAAGGTCTTAAAATCGGCATCTGTGGCGAACACGGCGGCGACCCGTCCTCTATTGAATTCTGCCAACAGGCTGGCCTCGATTATGTTTCCTGCTCACCATTCCGTGTGCCGATAGCGCGCCTAGCAGCGGCTCACGCCAGGCTGAAACAGGACGGCGCGGACAGAGCACCCGCGATGCTCGACAAATAAAATAATTAAAGAGATGATGAGGATCTGCTACAAGGATGCGCCTGGAGAAGATTAAAAACATAAAGAAACAGATGCCCTTACAACAGTCGTAGGGGCATCCGTTTGATTCAGGCGGTGAGTGGGTTTAAGAGAAAAGGTTGCGAAACAGGCTGGTTATTGTGCGCAGCAGGCGCACAAAGAAGTTGGCGCGGGCGATGTCCTCCGCAGTGACCAGTTCGGCGGTGGTAAGCGTTGTCCCGTCAAGGCGCACCTCCAGGGTGGCGGCGCTTGTGCCGGCTGTTACCGGTGCCTGCAAGTTTGCGGGGTTGGTAATCAGCAGTTCCAGTTCACCCGGCTCCCGCCCTTCCGGCAACACCACCCGGACTTCCTCCTTGCTCGTGACGGCCGCTAAAAGTTTTCGCCCGTCCCTGACCGGTACGCCTTCACCTATCGGTCCGCCGGCAGCGGCGGCGGTATGCATTTTAAAGTTCCGGAAGCCGTAATTCAGCAATTCCTGGCTCGCCGTCAGTCGAGCAAGTTCGTCGGCCGTGTCAAGGACTACAGAGATTAACCGCACGTCGTTTTGCACGGCAGTTCCTACCAGGCAGTAGCCAGCTTCATCGGTCCAGCCTGTTTTCAGGCCATCGGCGCCGGGAAAACGGCCAAGCAACGGGTTGCGGTTAAATTGGCGGATGTTGTTAAAGGTGAATTCGCGCTGGGCATACAGTTCCAAAACCTTGGGATGATTTTGAATGAGATGCCGGGACATGACGGCGATGTCACGGGCGCTCATTTCGTGGCCGGGTGCCGGGATGCCGGAGGAGTTATGAAAACGGGAATTTGTCAGCCCGAGTTCGGCAGCGCGCTCGTTCATCCTTTGCACAAAGACTTCTTCGCTGCCGGCGAGATGCTCAGCTACAGCGATGCAGGCGTCGTTGGCCGAAACGACAGCAATGCCGGTAAGCAGGTCTCGGAATGTAACTTCCTGGCCTATTTTCAGGAACATTTCCGAGCCGCCCATCCGCCAGACTCTTTCCGAAGCGATGACCTGTTCATCCCAGGCCACCTGACCCTTTTCCACCGCTTCCAGCGCCAGCAGCAATGTCATCAGTTTGGTGATGCTGGCCGGCGGCAGCGGTGTGTCGGAGCCTTTGTCAAAAAGCAGCTGCCCAGTAGAAGCTTCCATTAGTACGGCCGCGCCGGCGGCGACGTCAAACCCTGCAGAAAGGGTTCCTGACGCTGATAGCATGATGAGAGAAAAGACTAGAAGCACAATGACCGATTTTTTCCTGAGCACAAATAAACCTCCTGCAGAAATTTTTACGGTTATATATTCAGCAAGACTGGCTCACATTCCTGCCGACAAAAATAACCATAAACTCTGCGCCTCCTCCTGTTGCGTCGTCCTTTCCGGGCCGCGGCTCCACCTTCTCCTTCACTCTAAAAAAGGCAGAGAACTGTAAAACCGCATAATAAGCAGCAATCGGTACATAATATGGGTTATATGCGGGCTTTTGAAATTTTTTTTGCGAAGCAGGAATCAGGTTGCGCCTGTAGAATAAGGAAGAGCGGAGTAGCACAAAAATGACGTTGGAGAGCGTAGCCACGCAAGGAGGGGTACAACGTTAAGCGTCGTGAAGAGAGGCAAACTTTTCCTTGCAGCAAGCAACCTCGTCTCTCTTTGGGGATGGGGTTTTTTAGTAGATGCTCCCCGGGAGGAGTTTCCCTTCAGGGTGGCGAATGACAAAATGAGGGCCCTCGCGGCACAGGTGGATGAAAATGGACGGAAATATTACAAGCGAGTTAATCGAAGAAATCAGAAGCAGGACAGATATTGTTGCGCTTGTTTCTCCATATGTGCATCTAAAAAAGGTAGGCCGCAACTTTTTTGGTCTTTGTCCGTTTCATGCAGAAAAGACGCCGTCTTTCAGCGTGGCGCAGGATAAGCAAATATTTCATTGTTTTGGTTGTGGTGCAAGCGGTAACGCTTACGGTTTTCTGATGAAGATGGATAGCTTGACTTTTCCTGAAGCGGTTCGGCTCCTTGCTGAGCGGGCAGGAATAAGGCTTCCTGATGTGGAATTTTCTCCTGCAACTGCTCATAGGCAACAACAAAAGAAAAGGCTGCTGGAAGCAACGAAATTAGCAGCCAACTACTATCAGGAAATACTCGTTCGTTCTGAGTACGGAAAACACGCTCGCCAATACCTTGAAAAACGGGGCCTGTCTCCGGAGACCATCAACCGTTTCGGGCTTGGGTTTGCCCCTGGCTCCATGGAAAGTCTAAGAATTTTTCTCGGTAAAAAGGGATTTACGGTTGATGAATTGGTTACGGCCGGGTTATTGGCGGAAAGTGAAAAAGAGTTTGCCTATGATCGTTTCCGTAACCGTATCATTTTCCCTATCCACAATCAGCGCGGTGAAGTGATAGCCTTTGGCGGTCGTCTCCTTGGCGATGGGGTTCCCAAATACCTAAATTCGCCGGAAACACCGCTTTTTGATAAAGGAAAAAATCTCTATGCCCTGCATTTGGCTAGAGAGTCCATCCGCAAACACGCCCAAGCAGTCGTTTTTGAGGGTTACATGGATGTGATAGTAGCCCATCAGGCTGGTATTGTCCATTGCGTAGCTTCACTTGGCACCTCGCTGACGGAAATGCAGGCTCGCTTGCTACGCAGTCAGGCAGAGGAAGCAATTATTGTCTATGATGCTGATACTGCCGGGCAAAATGCCACTTGGCGTGGACTGCAAATGTTACGTCAGGCGGGTTGCCTTGTCCGGGTGGGGCGGTTGCCTGCCGGTTCCGACCCTGACGATTTTATCCAGAGACATGGCGGAGAAGCTTTCCGTCAGCAGGTTCTTGGCGAAGCGTTGCTCGTTGGTGACTGGCAGATACAGGTGCTTGCCCAACAATACAACCTGGAAAAGGATGATGGGCGCATCCGTTTTATGGATAAACTAACGGAGGCATTGCAGTCGCTACCGAATGCTCTGGAGCGTGAAAGCTGTCTGGAAAAAGCAGCAACGCTGCTGAAGGTTTCTGTGGATACAGTCCGCGAGGAACTGCAGAAAAAGCTTCCGCAAAGAGGGCGCCAGTCTCCCTTAGCCACGGATTCTGCGAAAGCTTTTTCTGTCCGACAACTCGCACCTGTTGCTGAAGAGAGGGCCTCGTTGCAGATTCTCTGCCTGCTCTCCCGTTTCCCACATTTAATAGACCACTGTACTGTGGAAATTCAGGAAAATTATTTTCCTTTAGAATTAAGAGCCGCTTTTAGAGAAGCTAAGGCGCAAAAGAACTTTTCTCCTGCCCGGCTACATGACTTGCTGCCTGAAGGCAGGTACAGGCAACTGCTAGGCGCGCTGATGCTGCAGGAAGAATATGAGGAAAGTATCGCGAAGAAGGCGCTCCAGGATTGTGTTGTGCATTTAAAGCGCGTCCAGCTCGTAGGAGAGCGTAAAGAACTCGCGGAAAAAATGGCCAGGCTGGACCCGGTGTCGTCGAAAGGGGAATTTAACGAGTTGTCAAGAAAGTGGCTGGAGTTACGTAAGCTGGAAGAAAGGTTAAGTCTATCTAAGGAAGGAGGGAAAGGCCTTGTCTAAAGGTATAGAGAAAGAGAAACAGCTAAAACTCATCCAGGAAGACCTGATTCAGCGTGGCAAGAAACGTGGCTTATTAACTTATAAGGAAATAATTGAGCCGTTGCAGGAGTTGGATATACAAACGGAAGAAATTGATGAGTTTTATGACCACCTTTCCCGCCTAGGAGTCGATGTTGTCGACGAAGTAGCTGAATTGGAACCCCTAGAAGACGAAAGTGTCAAGGTGACAGAAGCTCCAGAAGAAGAACTGGATCTCTCTATTCCCGATGGGATCAGTGTTAATGATCCGGTACGGATGTATCTTAAGGAGATTGGCAAAATTCCATTGCTGACACCTGAAGAAGAAACCAGTCTGGCCAAGAGAATGGAGCAGGGCGATGAGGATGCTAAACGGCGCCTAGCCGAAGCAAACCTGCGTCTGGTAGTGAGCATCGCCAAAAAATACGTGGGGCGCGGCATGCTCTTCCTGGATCTGATTCAGGAAGGAAACCTAGGACTAATCAAAGCAGTGGAAAAGTTTGACTACAGGAAGGGTTATAAGTTCAGCACTTATGCGACTTGGTGGATTCGGCAGGCGATCACCCGTGCCATAGCTGATCAGGCGCGTACCATCCGTATTCCAGTGCATATGGTGGAAACAATTAACAAATTAATCCGTGTTTCCCGCCAACTCGTCCAGGAGTTAGGACGTGAACCAATGCCGGAAGAAGTCGCCTGTGTAATGAATGTTTCCGAGGAACGGGTGCGTGAAATCCTCAAAATTGCCCAAGAGCCGGTTTCCCTAGAAACACCTATCGGCGAAGAAGATGATTCCCATCTGGGTGACTTCATTGAAGACCAGGACGTGCAGGAGCCCTCGGAAGCGGCAGCTTTTGAGTTGCTAAAAGAGCAGCTTGACGACGTACTGGAAACCCTTACTCCCCGGGAAAAGAAAGTGCTCAAGCTCCGCTTTGGCCTTGACGACGGTCGTTCGCGCACGCTAGAAGAAGTGGGACAGGTGTTTGGCGTTACCCGCGAACGCATTCGGCAAATTGAGGCCAAGGCGCTGCGTAAGCTGCGCCATCCGATGCGCAGCAAGCGCCTCAAGGATTATCTTGAATAGCCGTTTTTCGGTGCAGGGCACTTGACTGACAGACCTAATTTCGCTATAATTATCGTACACCGGTCGCTGAGCGTTCCTCGATAGCTCAACGGTAGAGCAACCGGCTGTTAACCGGTAGGTTGCAGGTTCGAATCCTGCTCGGGGAGCCATATGCACACCAGAATGCAGGGTAGCCTGCATTTTTTACCGGGCCTATAGCTCAACGGCAGAGCATCCGGCTCATAACCGGTCGGTTCCAGGTTCGAATCCTGGTGGGCCCACCAATTAACTAAAGGCCCCTTGGTCAAGCGGTCAAGACACCGCCCTTTCAAGGCGGTAACGCGGGTTCGATTCCCGCAGGGGTCACCACGGGCGATTAGCTCAGTCGGGAGAGCGCCTGCCTTACAAGCAGGATGTCGGCAGTTCGAGCCTGTCATCGCCCACCATGAAAAAGCCAACAGCGGCAGGACTTTTTAAAAATTGTCCCACCGCTGTTTTTCTCTAAAAGCGAGCATGCTACCTTCTTCGTGAGGACCAGGAAGCCCAAGGCATAACGGAGAAATTTCTCCAGCAATTGTCAGGCAAACCTGAGGGTTGAGCAAAAACGCTCTGGCTGTATTATTTTTTTTTGTGGGGGGAGAATAAGGCTAAAAACAAAAGCGGGGGTCTCGAAGATGGATAAAGTCATAGCCGGGAGTACCTCTGGGCTAATTGCAGGAGCCACCGTTGGCGCGGCAGCCAGTCTTTTCAATCTTGCCGGCCTGACAAATTATTCTCCCATCCAAATTGCGGGCGGTGTTTTTACAGGAAAAGTCCTGCCCGACCCGATAACGCTCAGTTCTTTGCTTGTCGCTTGGAGCAGCCACTTTGTAATATCCGTGGCGGCAGGCGTTTTGCTCGCCTATCTTTTATTTTACACAGGAGGCGACTATGGCATACTGAAAGGAATTTTGCTGGGCGTTTTCTTTTGGTATTTCAATTTCGGAATAGTAGCGCCTTTGCTGAGCTACACGTTGCTTCCTCCCATGAATTATACCGACCTGCTTATTTCTCTAGCACGACACGCTGTCTTTGGGGCTCTCGCGGCCTGGTTGCTTTTGCGCCTTTTCCGGCCGGTTAGTCTTACCTGAATCCTTGATGACGTCCGACCGCACACTCGTGACTTCAGTCGTGAGTTAGGTCGGCAATATTTGTAAAAATTGCTTTATCACCGGATATATGTTATAATATACGCGAGGTGATCAAGCAAGTGAGCACCAATAAAGGACGAGGATACGTCTATAATTTAAAGTATCATATTGTATTTTGCGTAAAGTATCGGCACCAAATTTTGGAGGGTCAAATCAAGCAAGATCTGAAAGATTTTTTCCTGAAGTTAGCTGAGGCAAATGGCTTTCAGA
>JAGXSQ010000067.1 GCA_018333395.1 Dethiobacter sp. | reverse complement strand
GCCACTTACGCTACTATTATCGTCTTTTCCCCGCTGATCGCTTATTCCTGGTTGTACGCCCGCAACGTGCTGAGAAGCCCGCACTGGTTCTTCTTAAGTGAGACGCTGCTTGGCGAGGGCGCCAGGATTTCCACGCCGCACCAGATTTACTGGATACCGGTAGCGACTATCTTCTTTATCATCGTCTCTTTGTTCACTAAGCCTGCTTCGCCCAAGGCGGTCAAGGCTTACTGCGAAGATCTGCACTAATTAATCCAGACGAGGACCAAACGAGTTTCTGAAAAACCGGGGCCGGACAGGCGGTGCTTGTCCGGCCCCGCAGTTTACCTTGCATAGCGAAAAAAGCATTTGACTGTGTTGCCAGGTAAGCGTATACTTAAATTGTGTGTGCTTGCTGAGCCTAGCACTTTTTCAGAGCCGCTAGGCTCAGGGGAGTAAGTAAGATACACACCATGATTCGGCGCTCGTGCAGAAACTTCTTGCTGTTGCCTAAATTTGTTGGTGATAGCGGCAGAAATTAATACACTGAATATTTGCATAGTTAGCTGCCGGAGAGATGGCCAGGGGGGTTGCGCCGATGAGTCTTTTTAACCGCCGCATAGAAATAGATATTAACCCCCACGGTGACGGGATGTTCAGGTTGGTCACCAGCCTGAGTGATGTTTACCATGACATTATCCTGACGCTGTTTATTGCCGGCCAGGAGTTTCGGATTGTGGAGGCCCAGGTGGAAATGAAGCGCATCCCTCACCCGCGTTGCCGAGAAATCTGTCGGCTAGCTAATGCTCTGACAGGGCTAACAGTCAGCCCCGGCTTTGCGCGGCAGGTGCAGGCTTCTTTGGGCGGAGAGGACGGTTGCCCCAACATGGTCAACTTGGTTCTGCTGACGGCACCGTTAGTCATTAACGTTACCGTTATGCAGCGTCTGCTGCAGGAGGAATTGTCGCCGGAACAGCAAGAGGCTGCCTGGCAAGGAGCGTTGGGAGGCGTTTGTGCGGCCTACCCTAAAAAGGAACGGACGTGTACTATAGCTTAAAATTTTCAGGCCCTTCTTGGACAAGCAACTTCCTCTCTTGTATATAACAGCGCGCCAAAGTGCGTTCTGCAGAAGGGTGTGGGCTTCGGCGCTACGCTGGCAGGGGAGGGAAAAATAATCAGGCCGTGAGCGGAGGAGGAGGTGCTTTCAACAGCCGAGCGACAGACGGCCAGAGAACATGAAGAGGTGTTGCTGTCAAAAAGGGCGGTAGCAACTGGCGAAACAAGGACAGGCTGAGCCGGAGAAGGAGTTGCTGTTGTTGGCTGGAACAGGTGTTGGCACAGGAGGAAAGTAAGTTATTGGCTTAAAAGTGCGGAGATTGGATACTAATGCATGGAGGGATTTATGAGATGACGCTTTCGGAATACCAAGTCCTGGCCGGGCCGGAGGGCTACCTTCCCCCAGCTGCGGCCATGATGGGGGTCATGCTTCCGGAAAAAGGAGAAGCCCTGGTAGAAGGGAAAACAGTTTCTGATGACGAGGCTCTGAACAAGGCTGCTGACATGCTCCTAGCGGCCAAAAACCCGTTTTTTTTCCCGGGACCACTGTTGCTGTGGGCCTGGAAGGAGGGTGTTGAGGAAAAGGCAATGGCCATTAAGGAGTTGGCGGAAGCAGTAGGTGCAGGAATTATTCCTATGCCGGATTACCGGCCAAAGTACCCGATGATCAACCCAGCGGTGGAGATCAACCCAAATCATCCTAACCTGACGATCTGGCATAATAACATTGATGCCTGTATCTTCGTCGGTGTGCATTGCCATTATGCCAATATGGCTCTGAAAATTATCCGCGGCGGTACTGATTGTTATACTATTGCGCTGTGCGCTGAGGCGGGGCACGAGGATGCGATGATTTCCTTCAACAATGCAGGGCTGGATAAGATTAAGCAACTGACAGCCATTGTCAGGGAGAAGAAGCAGCAGTTGGCAGGGGAGGGGATGTAGCTTGCAGCAGGTAGTGACTCCGGAGCACCTTTTTTTTGAAGCTAAGCGCGAACGGCTATTTATTACCGGCAGCGAGGCGGTACGGGAAGCAATCAAGCGAGCCAATGTAGACATGGCCATTTCTTACCCGATTACGCCGCAGTCGGAAAGTATGCACCTGGTGGGGGATATTTACAAGGAAGGCTACATTAAGGACTATTTCCGCGGCGAAAGCGAGTTTGCTGTGATGGCGGCGGTGGCTGGAGCCTCTATGGGTGGGGTGCGCGTTTTTACAGCTACAGGCGGGCCCGGTACTTTGCGGGCTTTCGAACTGTTTTCTACCTGGTCCGGCGCTCGGCTGCCGATAGTCTGTGCTTTTATGACGAGAGGCATCAACTCTCCTCTCTCTATTCAGCCCGACACCATTGAGATGGCTTTTATGCTGGACACCGGTATAATTATGTTACATGCCGAGAATGCTCAGGACCTGTATGACATGTTGCTGAAAGCCTTTTGCATAGCGGAAAAGACTGACGTGCATATCCCAGTGGGCGTATTTGCAGACGGCTTTTTTGTCACGCATAACAGAGAGCCGGTGGATGTGGCGCCGGAAGACCTAAAACTTCCGCCTTACGCGCCGTATAGTGCTCCCGTGCCGGTAATGGATATGGAAAACGTGCCTTTCCGGCAGATGCGGGATCCTTTTGTTATGAAAAGTAACTATATCAGCTATGCGGCGCATGCCTCCTGGCAGCAGGAAATATTGGCGGCGGCGGAACGGTCCCGCAAGTATCTGCACAAGTATCTGGGCGGGCTTGTGGAGATGGAGGACGGCGATGCGGATGTGCTGATTGTGGCTTCGGGTACAGCCGTCTCTATCGGACGGGAAGCGGTTAGACTTGCCCGTCAGGAAGGCTTGCGCGCCGGATTGTTGAAAATAAAATGCCTGCGTCCTTTTCCGACGGAAGAAGTCAAGACGCTGCTCAGAGGCGCCAAAGCGCTGATTATCCCTGAGTTTAACCGCGTAGGCTGGCTCTGCCGGGAAGTAAAGTCTGTCATCGAGGACAATACAAAAGTGGTAGCCACCCCGCGCGTTTTCGGCGGTATGACCATGCCGACCGAGCTGATTGTGTCCGAAATCAGGAGGTGCTACTGTGAATAAGGGCATGTTTAAAATGTCACCGGCCTTAGAAGATGTGATGCCTGCTGAGTACCGGGAATTGGTAGAGCACGGTCCGTACGGCAGGGGGCTGGGGGTCGCGGACCTAGGTACTCATAAAGAGTTAATCGAGGAACACCCGCTGTGTGCCGGCTGTGGACTGGCCTTAGCCTTGCGCCTGTTGCTGGCCTCTTTGCCGGCCCCGGAGGACACGATTATCGTCGGCTCTACCGGCTGCAGCGCCATAGCCTTCCCCCAGGTGGCTATACAAAACATTCATTCGCTTTTCGGCAATCAGAACGCCTTGGCGTCCGGGCTAAAGAGAGCGCTCAAACTTCGCTTTCCTGATAAGGTCAAGGATGTATTGGTCATTGCCGGAGACGGCGCCACCGCTGATATCGGTCTTGACATGGTGATGCATTCCTGGTTCCGCCGGGAAAACATTACTACGGTGATGCTGGACAATGAGGCTTATGCTAACACCGGCGGGCAGGAAAGCGGGATGTCGGCTCAGGGGGCGGTGCTCTACATGGCGCCGAAGGGGAAAAAGTTCCCCAAGATTGCTATGCCAGAGATTGCCAGAGAGGCTGGCTGTGCTTATGTGGGCGTTTGTTCCCCTGCCCAGCCTAGGCGTCTGGAAAAGATGCTGCGCCGAGCTGTCCTAGTGGCGAGGGATATCGGGCCGACGTATTTGCAGATCTATGATCCTTGCCCCACAAACTATAAGTTTAAGCCCAGTGAAGTGGTGACCAGGATTAAAAGTCAGGAGAAGGAAGGTATCTTCCAGACCAGAGAGTATATCAGCCCGGAAGCGCAGGAGCTGCTAAACAAGCTGGAAGAGAGGGCAAGCAATGACTGAGAAAAAAATTAATATCCGTATGTCCGGCTTAGGAGGGCAGGGCGTGGTGACAGCAGCGCATATTTTAGGTGCCGCTGCTACCAGAGACGGCCTGATCAGTACAGTTAACCCGTTTTTTGGGGCGGAAAAGCGCTTGGCACCCGCGGAAAGCTACGTGCGTATTTCCACCATGCCGATTTATGAACGAGGAGAGATTTTGTATCCCAATATTATCATGATTTTCCACCCGCATGTTATCACCATGGGTAAGTGTTATACCATGCCTTTCTTTGACGGTCTGCAGCAGGATGGTATTATGCTGATTAATTCTGATCAGCCTCTGGCGATCCGCAAGGAAGATCTGGCGAAGCTTGCCGGGCTGAAGGCCAGGATTTTCTATCTGGCCGCTACCCAAGTGGCTCTGGAAACGAGCGGTACGGAGCTTGCGACCAATATGGCCATGTTGGGCGGGCTGCTTGGCGTGAAGGAACTCGTTTCCACGGAAGCTCTGCGGGCCTCTCTGGCCGAGCGGTTTGGCGGTGGTAAGTTTGTCGCTTCCGGAACGACGGCTGCTCTGGACGATGTTCTGAAGAGCAAGTTCGCTCAGTTGGAACAACTGCTGGAAAAGAATATGGAAGTTGTGGAATGCGGCCGCAAGTCTGTCCGGGAATATCTAATTCACGGTGCGGTTAGCGCTTAAAGGAGGCTGCGGGAACGATGTATGTGTCAGTAAGGCTGGCGGAAGAGAAATGTAACGGTTGCCGGATGTGTATTTTTACCTGCCCTGACCCTAATGTTTTCACGTTTAGTAAGGAGCCGAAAAAAGTTTCGGTGAACGAGGCGCGCTGCAAGGGTTGCGGTCTGTGTGTGGTTGCCTGTCCCAAAGAGGCTTTGACTGTGGCTGCGGGGTAGAGTTTGCGATCACTCTTAAAGTAAGAAAAGGCGCTTGACTGCGGCAGCCCTTCTTTACCAGGGCTGCCGCAAAGTCTGGCGTGCGGCTCTCCGGGGTTTGCGGTGTAGCGGCCAGAGTGTTTAGTTGCCTGCCCTGCGCCTTCGTCGCCTCTGCGCGACTCGGGTTAATGGTTTCCCGACCTGCGGGTGCGGGGCATTTGTTTTGCTTGCCCATTTTTAAATAAAGGAAGAAGGATGACGCTTGGTTGCAGTCAGTTCCTTTTTCAGGGGACGGCGAGCCGTTCTGCTGACAAAGCATAAAAAAGAACGGGTTATCAAGCCGCTTTTTGAAGAAGCTACCGGTTGCCAGGTTCTTGTGGAGGCAGATTTTGACACCGATTTGTTTGGTGCGTTTACCAGGGAAACTGCCCGGCCAGGCACACAGCTGGAGGCGGCTAGGCTTAAGGCCAGTAAAGCGATGGAGTTACATGATGTTGACTTAGCTCTGGCCAGCGAGGGAAGTTTCGGCCCGCACCCCGTCGTTCCCTTCGTGCCGCTAAACAGGGAAATCGTTCTGCTCGTTGACGCACGGGAGGGGCTGGAGATTTGTGGCGAGTATGCCAGCAGTGAAACGAACTATGAGCAAAAGCTGGTGACAAATTGGTCGGAGACGGAACAGTTTGCGGTAAAAATCGGCTTCCCTGACCACTATCTCGTTTTGCGCCCCGACCATGACCGGCACACGTCAATTATTAAGGATATCCATAGCTGGGAAGGTCTGCGCGAGGCTCTGGAGTGGGGACTGGTTCGTTCTGCCACCGGTCAGGTTTACCTGGAAACGGATATGCGCGCTCACGCCAACCCGACCAGAATGCAAAACATCAAAAAGGCGGCGGCAGACCTGGTAGAAAAGGTCTGCCAGCAGTGTCCGGCGTGCGGTGCTCCAGGTTTTGCGGTGGCAGAGAAAAAAAAAGGTCTGCCGTGTGAATGGTGTGGCCAGCCCACGGGGGAGGTGGCGGCTAGTGTTTTTCGTTGCCTATCCTGTGCCTTCGTTAAGGAAGAGTTGGCGCCGCCGGGGGTAAAAGCACCAGCGGGAAGGTGTTTTTACTGCAACCCGTAAGCTAAATCTAGGGAGGAATGAGAATGACTGTAGAGCAGCGGGAGATTGCTGCTGAAGAGCTTTTGTTTGCGGTACCCAGGGAGCAGGTATTCATTACCGGCAGTGAAGCGGTGGCGGAAGCCGTTAAACGCGCCAATGTGGAGATGGCCATTGCCTACCCTATCACTCCACAGAGTGAGAGCATGCATCTGGTAGGAGATTTGTTCGCTCAAGGATACCTAAAAGATTATTACCGCGGCGAAAATGAGTTTGCCGTCATGGCTGCCGTCCACGGCGCTTCGCTTGGGGGAGGCAGAGTCTTTACAGCCACCAGCGGCCCAGGAACCTTGCGGGCCATGGAGATGTTCCCTGTCTGGGCCGGGGCCCGCCAGCCCATTGTCTGCGCCTTTATGTGCCGGGGAGTTTCGCTGCCGCCTTCTATCCAGCCGGAAAACATTGAGATGGGCATGTTGCTCGATACCGGCATGATTATGCTGCATGCGGAAAACGCTCAGGACTTTTTTGATATGATTCTGAAAGGGTTTGCCGTTGCGGAGCAGCCTGAGGTACATTTGCCGGTGGGAGTTTTTGTGGACGGCTTTTTTGTTACCCATACTCGTGACTTGGTTATGCTGCCGCCTGAAGAGCTTAAACTGGCAGCGTATGACCCGGCTCGCTCGCCGGTGCCAGCCTTTGATATGGAGACTCCGCCCATCCGCGCCGTACGTGATCCCTTATTGATCAAAAGCAATTTTATCAGCTACGCGGCTAATGCCAGCTGGCACCAAGAGGTGCTCGCGGCGGCGGAAAGGGCCCGTCCGCATCTAAATCGATATTTGGGCGGCCTGCTGGAAGTTGAGCATCCGGAGGCTGCGGCGTTCATTGCCGCTTCCGGCACGGCCGTCTCACAGGGCAGGGAAGCGCTGAAAACCTTGCATGCTGAGGGCTTTGACGTGGGGTTGATTAAGATTAAGTCTGTCCGGCCGTTCCCTGCCGCGGAGTTAATGGCGGCCACGGCAAAGGCTGCTCTGCTGGTAGTCCCGGAGTTTAATGCGGGCGGCTGGCTGGCCAGGGAAATAAAGGCTACTCTTGACCACAATAGCCGGGTAGTCGCCGGGCCGCGTGTCTTTGGTGGGATGACGATGCCTGTAGAGCTGATTATTAACGAAGTAAAAGAGGCTATGCTGGCAAAGGGATTACAGAAAACGTTTAGGGGAGGGGTTTGATTGTCGACTAGGATCATCACGCCGGTTGCGGAATTTGCTGACCTGTTGCCTCCGGAATACCGCGAACTGGTGGCTAACGGCCCCTTTTTCGCGCGTAAAGGTCTGGAGGATTTGGGTACTTTTAAAGAAATTATTGAAGAACATCCGCACTGCGCAGGTTGCGGCGTGGCTTTAGGCATACGCCTAGTAGCCGCCTCCCTGCCTTCTCCTGCTGACACGATAATCATCGGCACCCCGGGCTGTTCCTTTTTTGGACTGGCGCAGACCGCCGTGAACTACTCTAACACGGCGTTTGGCAACCAGAACGCTGTTGCCGCTGGCCTGAAAAGAATGCTAAGCCTCCGCTACCCTGATCGCCACAAGGATGTAGTGGTGCTGGTAGGAGACGGGGGCATCGCTGATATTGGCCTGGACATGACTCTGCATTCTTGGTTTCGCCGGGAAAAAATAGTTACCATCATGGTGGATAACGAAGTTTACGGCAATACCGGCGGCCAGGAAAGCGGCATGACCAAAGAGGGACAAGTTCTGAATATGGCGCCGGGGGGCAAGAAATTCCCCAAAATACCTGTTTTTGAAATAGCGAAGGTATCGGGTTGCGCTTACGCCGCTAGGGTGACGGTGGCCAGCCCGCGCAAGATCGGTCAGGCAGTACACAAGGCGGTCATGGTGGCCCGGCATGTCGGACCTACTTACGTGCAGATTTATACGCCCTGCCCTACCAACTTTAAATTCCCGCCAGACCAGACGGTGCGTGTCGCCCAAGAAGCCGAAAAAGGCTATTATAGGCCAGAGGAATTTATCACTGACGAGGCGGAAAAATATCTTTCTTCTCTTTCTTCTTGACCTTTGCAGTGGAGAAAGTTATATTAGAAGCAGAGGTTTTTTTAAGTGTCTGGTGTCACTAATTTTCATTATATGCTACTGGAGGAGTGCTAATGGCTCACATTCCGGAAGGAATTTTAAACGGCGCTCTGGTTACAACCGGGTTTGCCTTGTCGGGAGCAATGTCCGTTCTTACCGGCCGGAAATTTTCTCTGGAGAAGATCCCGAAGGTCAGCATGGTGACGGCGGCCGTGTTTTGCGCTTCTCTGTTGCATTTTCCGCTTTTAGGCACTTCTGTCCACTTTACGTTTGTCGGGCTGGCCGGGATGTTGCTTGGTCCTGCTGCGTTTCTGGCGGTGCTGGTAGCTGTTCTTTTTCAGGGGCTGCTTTTTCAGCACGGCGGGTTTTCTACCATCGGAGTCAATGCTTTCAATATCGGGATGGCCGCTTTAGTCGGGCATTATCTTTTTAGTCTACGTTTTTCCTTGCCAGGCAGTCGCTTTGCTACGACAGCGCTGGCTTTTCTGGCTGGCTCTACTGCGGCTCTTGTGATGGTGTTTTTGCTGGCGCTGACTCTAGTTTTAAGCGGTTTTCCCGTTGCTGTGGCCGGGACGCTTTTTCTGCTCTACATTCCTGTGATGCTGGGCGAGGGACTGGCCGCAGGCTTCTTGGCGGCCGCCCTGGAGCGTTCTCAGCGGGAGGTGTTTTATCGTGCCTACTAAGCTCCGCCTGCTTTTTATGTTGCTGCTGGCCAGCGCCTTGATGGTGTCTACCGGGACCGGGGCCTTTGCCCACCGCCTGTTGCTGGAGCACGAAAATGGCGTTTTTAGAGTGCAGTACGATAGCGGGACACCGGCCGCCCGGGCTACGGTGCGGCTTCTGGATGAAGCGGGCGGTGTGCTGTGGCAAGGCCTGGCCGACGGACAAGGGCGGGTGAAACCGCCGTCGCTGAGCTTCACGCGGGCTCTGGCTGACGATGGCCTGGGACATCTGGCCGAATATAAACCCGGACGCGCAGTACGGCAAACTCCCCGGCCGCTGGCTGTCTTCCTCGGCGTTTCTTTTTTTCTTTTTGTGGCCGGCCTTGGCCGCTATCTTCAGACAAAAAGACAGCCAAAGGAGTTGAAACGTTAGGTTTCCGACATCCTGTGACTGTCTGTGCTTTGAAACGAGCGCCCCTCCCGGGAAAAGAACCACGGCTAAGCCTAGAGACTGCCTCCCCGGAGGTAGTTTTTATTTAGTCTGTCGGCACCTCACTGGCCGGAACTTGGCGTAGTACAGAGGGGTCGGTCACATCTTGGTGGACAAATAGTCCGCACCAGCACTGCTTCATATAGTCAAAGTGCTTACGATGATAGGGAATGCACGGGCAGACGATTTTCATGTCTTCTGCGCGGTTGCCGGTCAGTGCTTGGCAGGGACAAAAAGGGCTGCCGTGTTTCTTTTCCAGCAGGACTTCCTGCGCCAGCAGAAAGTCGGCCATCTCTGTGTGGGGTGTAAATTTATAGCCCAGCTTGTCGACTACGGCAGCAAACCAGGAGCGGAAGACTTCTTGGCGTTTAGCCGTGTCCATGCTAGGCCAGCCCCAGTAGTTTCTTAAACCTTTCCTCGTTAAAGCCGACGAGATGTTGGTCGCCGGCTATAATTACAGGGAACTGGGTCGAGCCGGTCATTTCTTTAACTTCCTGTACCAGCTTCTTCTTTTCCTCCACCGCCGCCAGGTCCACGTCGACGTATTCATAATCCACCTGATGCTCGTCGAGCCATTTCTTTGTCCTCTGGCAATGAAAACAAGTGCTTAAAGCGTACAGAAAAGCCTTCATCTTTCTTCTCCTCCTGTTTTGAGCAAGATTTCCCCGTTTGCCACCTTGACCGGAAAGAAGGGAATTACTATTTCCGGGGCCAGCGTAAACTCCCCGGTGCGGAGATCAAAAACCCAGTCATGGCAAGGGCATTTGAGCAGAAAGCCTTCCAGCTGGCCGCGCTGCAGCGGGCATCCCAAGTGCGGGCATTCGTTGCGCAGCGCATAAACATGGCCGTCAACTCTGGCCAGCAGGATACTTTGGCCGCCAATCTTTACAGCGGCCGTTTTGCCTTCCGGCAACTGATTCACCGACAAAGCACGCAACCACTCGCTCATTTTCGCCTCCGGCTTCAATTTTTATGCTGTTATTAGTATTAGACAAACAGCGCACATAATCCTTTCCGGAAGAAAGCCAAAGTTTTTGTCGTTTTATAGAGGAAATTAATAAAACGTGTCGTAAAGGACAGTTAAGGAAGTGAAGAGGTGAGTCTTTGAGATACAAGAGCCAGACCTTTAGAGCGCTGCTGGTAGCTTTCCTACCTTTTTTGTTTGTTTTTCTGCTGATTGGCGGCGGGATGTACTTTTCGTTCTTATTATCTTTTAGGGAACGGATAGCCTCGGATAAGCATGAAGTGCTGGCCAGAGTAGCTGCGGAAATGGAGCGCAGTTTTGAGCTGATCATCAGCCACGGTCAGAATACGTTTGCCGACTCACAGGTGGCAGAGGCCGTCCGGGAAAGGCAGACGGACGAGATGCGGGAAACACTGCGGGCGATGGTGACAGGGATGGACAACCTAGAGTATGCCGCTGTAACCACGCCTGAGGGCACTGTCTGGGCGACCTACCCACACAGCCCGGAAATAGAGGGGGAAAACTTTGCCGACCGCGACTGGTATCGCCAGGTTTCGCAGGAGGGGCAACCTGCTGTATCAGAGTTCTTTCTGCGGTTGACCAAGCCGCAAAAATACACGATTGTCGTGGCGATGCCGCTCAAAAGCGGTGGCGAGGTGAGCGGGATTTTGGTGCTGCAGCCCGACCTAGGCGTCCTGTTTGCACCGCTCCGTGCGCCGCTGGGGCAGGGCTATATTTACGCGGTGGACAAGAAGGGACATCTGGTCTTTCGCCACGGAAAGACCATTGACAGGATGATAGATTATTCGTCGGTGCCGGCGGTGCAGCGCGCCCTAGCTGGGGGGGAAGGACACGGCGTTTTCTACAACTCCCTCGAAAAGGAAGAACGGATGGCTGCTTGGATTATGATGGAAAAATATGGTATAGGCCTTATCGCCAAGGAGCCGACAAGTGTGGCCTTTGCGCCTGTGCGGCGGTTAGCCGTCATGGTGCTGGTTTCTCTGCTGACACTCCTGTTCTTTGCCGTGCTCGTTTTTTACCGCCTGGTCGTGGCTAGGGAGCAGGGCAGAGACCTGAACGAGCAGTTGCGTCGCCGCGCGGAACTGGAGCGCGGGTTACGGGATGTGCTGCTCCTAGTGAACGAGCCAGGGCAGGATTTAAAAAATTTTGCCGCCCGCTTTCTAGAGGTACTTGTCGAGCGGAGTAAAGGCTGGACAGGTATTTTTTACCTGTTGTCGGAAAACGGTACTCTCGATCCTCTGGTCTCGCAGCCGCATCAGGCTGGGGCACCGTCCTTTCCGCTGGGCGAGGGACTGCCCGGTATGGCCGTAAAACAGGGCCGCGTTTTGCGCACAGGCGAAATTGCCGCGTCGACCAGACTGTCTTTGGCCACGGGACATGGCGAACTTTCTCCCCAGGAAATCATTGTACTGCCACTGCGCCACGACAACCAGGAGCTAGGGGCGATTGAGCTTGGCGTGCCGGAGAAACTTGATGAAGACTTTTTGGCTTATCTGGAAATGGCGGTGGACAAGGCGGCTGCCAGCATGGTCGTCTTTCGCGCCAGAAACGAGCTGGAAAGTCAGCGGCTTCTGACGCAGTTGATTATGGACTCTGTCCCGGACCTAGTCTCCCTGTGCAACGTGCACGGCACTTATCTGACAGTTAACCGCGCCCTGTCGGATATGCTGGGAAAAGCGCCGCAACAAATTATCGGCCTTACGTATTCCGACCTTTTGGCCCCCGAAATCGCCGAGAGATTTCAGGCCCAGGACGAAGAAGTACTGCGCACCGGGGAAATGCTTGTTGTCGAAGAAGAAACCATGTCCGCCCGTTCCGGACGCCAGCTGAGGTTGATGACCATTAAGACGCCGGTTTTAAGTGCGGACGGCCAGGTTACAGCTATTGTCAGCGTGGCTAGGGATGTTACCCGTTTAAAAGAGGCGGAAGCACGCCTGCAGCAGTACGTGGAGGAGTTGCAGCAACATACCGAAGAGTTGCAGACGCAACAGCTCGAGATGCGGGTGCTGATGACTCATCTAGAGGAGGCCAGCCAAGCAAAGAGTAAGTTCCTGGCCGCTATGAGCCACGAATTGCGTACACCTCTGAGCGCGATTATGGGCTTTTCCGAGGTGCTTTTGGATCAACTGACCGGGTCACTGACAGAAAAACAGCGGGAGTATGCCCGGAATATCAATGCTAGCGGCCACCATCTGCTAGATTTGATCAATGATGTTTTGGATTTTGCCAGGGTCGAGGCGGGGAAAATGACACTGGAATATGACAAATTTGACCCTGCTCTGGCGGTGAAGCAGACGGTGGACATGGTCAGCGAAGCAGCGGAGAAGAAAAAAATCGCTCTTTCTCTGCAGGTAGAGGAGTTCTGCCCGGCAGTGGTAACGGCAGATGAGCGAAAATTTAAGCAAGTGCTCCTCAATTTGTTGTCCAATGCCGTCAAGTTTACTCCCTTGGCCGGTGCAGTGCACGTGCTTGTTTCTCTGGTCACGGACAGGCGTGGCCCACAGTTTCCAATGGAGGAATTTCTGCAGGTGGAAGTGCGTGATACAGGGCCGGGCATTGACGCCAAGGGGCAAGAAAAATTGTTTCAGGAGTTCTCCCAGCTGGAAACTTCTGTGAAAAAATCGGCCGGTAGCGGCTTAGGCCTGGTGCTGTCCAAGCGCTTGGTAGAGCTGCATAGCGGCCGAATCTGGTTGGCAAGCGAGCCGGGTAAGGGCTCCCGCTTTATCTTCGCCATACCGGTGAGGGGGCCGGCAGCTCCAAAGGAGTGACCTTCCGGGCAAAGGCTTCAGATTATTTTGTCTTGGCAGCCAGATTTTACGAAGGCGGTTGTACAGATGGAAAAGATAAAGAAAGTCATTCTCGCGGTAGATGACGAGGAAAGAAATCTAAAGCTGCTGGAGGCCCATCTGGAGCCGCGTGGCTACCATGTTCTTGAGGCACGGAGCGGCCAGGGTGCCCTAGAAATTATGGAGCAGGCCGCTGTTGATTTGGTGCTGCTTGATGTTATGATGCCTGGTCCGGATGGTTACGAGATCTGCCGCGCTATCAAGAACAACCCGCGCACAGAGCATATTCCGGTTATTATGATTACAGCGCTGCAGGGAAGTGAGCAAAAAATCAGTGGTATTGAGGCCGGGGCCGATGATTTTATCAGTAAGCCTTATGCCGGCAGGGAAGTATTGGCGCGTGTCAGCGCGCTGCTAAAAAACAAGGAGGCGGCTGACCGTTACCGTTTGGCCCACGAACAGCTCGCCCGACTGACCGACATGGCAGAAGAGGCCTTTAGCAGACTCAAGCCGCAAAAAGGGGCGGAGGCCCTGTTAGTTGTCTTGGCCGAACGGCTACTCACCCCGCTCAACCCGGCCTCCATAGTGCCGAGCGGCGTGCTTATTTTTAACCTTGATGCCGGGGTTATCCTGTTTGTCCGCCAGGGCGAGCCGGTGCGGTACGAATGTGCCGGGAGGCTGCGCCGGGAGCTAAGCCGGCTTATTCATCAGGGAGGGCGCATCTTACGGGAGCCGGACCTGCTGCAACTGCCTCCTAAGCTAAGAGAAGAATTGGCCAGGGAGGGTGTAGCTAGGGAGAATATGCTCCTTTCCCGCAGCGGCGCTTATGTGATTGCTTCCTGGGATTATAACGGACCTGTTTCTGAGATGGAGCTCCATGTCTTGCGGCACTTTTGCCTGGAAGTGGTGCTGATTGATTCTGTCTCCAAGAAGGTGGTGGAAATTGAAAGCGCCTTTGCCTACATGCTGCATGCTTTGGCCAGAGCGGCCGAGGTGAGTGACCCGGAGAGCAGTGGGCATATTATGCGACTGAACCGCTACAGCCGTGTCCTGTCCGAGTCTTTAAAGATGCCGGAAACATTTTGCGTAGCCATCGAATATTCAGCACAGACGCATGATGTGGGCAAAGTACACATCCATCCCGATATTCTGCAGAAGCCCGGCAGGCTGACGGCCGAAGAGTTCGAGATCGTTAAAAAACACCCGATTTTTGGCGCCAAAATCCTGGGGGACTCTCCTCGTCTGGCCATGAGCCGGAGAATTTCCCTGACGCATCACGAACGTTGGGATGGTAGCGGCTATCCCTTCGGCCTACGGGGGGAGCAGATCCCTATCGAAGGAAGGATTGTCAATATCGTCGACCAGTACGATGCGCTGCGTAGCGCCCGCCCTTATAAGCCGGCGTACGACCACCAGACAGCTTTCCGCATTATCACCGAAGGGGACGGCCGGACGGAACCGTACCATTTCGACCCTGCTGTGCTACACGCGTTTTGCCAGCAAGCGGGCAAGCTAGAACAGATCTACGCGCACCTCTCCGGCGAAGAGAGACGCTTTTCTGATCTTCCTCTAAAATAGAGCGCTAGGATCTGAAACAAGAGTACTGCGGCAAAACGTGCCGGTTAGGAGTGAAGGCGTGGATAGGGGATGGGAAGTGACCGTTAATCTGGGGGAGGGTCTGCCGGGCAAAGAATTGCTGCAGCTCCTCAGCAGCATTAAGGAGGCAGGTTCGCTCAACCGGGCGGCACGGGAGGCAGGACTGTCGTATCGTTACGCCTGGGGCCTTTTAAATAAGGTTGAAGAAACTCTCGGCCAGCGCTTGGTGCTACGCAAGGCGGGCGGCATGGCCGGGGGTGGCACGACATTAACTGACGCAGGGCGGCGGCTACTGGAGTATTTGCTGGCGCTACAGCGGGAAACGAGTTTACAGATGGGCGCCGTCTTAGCCGGGGCCAACCAAGATAAAAGGGGCGGGCAGCTGGTGCTGGCCAGTAGCATGGAGCCGGTCGTCACGGGGCTCTTGGAGGTGCTGGAACAAGCCTACCTGCTGCAGAGCGGCACGGTGCTCCGCCATGTGGCGGCGGGCAGCGGGCAGGCGTTCGCTCTCGCCAGGGCGGGACGGGCCGACTTGGTCCTGACGCATGCCCCAGAACTGGAAGAAAAGTTTATGGACGAGGGCTGGGGGACGCGGCGCGTACCGGTGATGGTCAACGACTATGTACTAGTAGGGCCGGTAGCCGACCCAGCCGGAATATGTGCCGCAAATGCAGTAGTGCAGGCCCTGCAAAAGATGGCGGCCCGCCGCGCTTTTTTTGTTAGCCGTGCCGACTCTTCCGGGACACACCTGCTGGAGATGAAGCTGTGGCGGGAGGCAGGGATAGTCCCGGCAGGGGAGCCGTGGTACAAAGAATGCCGGAATGTACTGGGGAGTTACGGAGTGTTACAGCAGGCCAGCCAATTACCGGCGTACACTCTGGTCGACCGGTCTAGTTTTCTGACCGGCAATGGCGGCACGGCTCTAAAGGTCTGCGTGGAGGGTGACGCGGTGCTCGAAAATATTTTCTCTGTCATACCCGTCAGCCGGACAAAAGCGCCTGTAGACCAAGAGGAAGCGGAACAGTTTGCCGATTGGCTGGCGGGGCCGGCGGCCCAAAAAATTATTGACGGGTTTGGGCGGCAAAGCTTCGGTTATCCGCTGTTTAGACCTAGATGGTAGAGAAGTAACCCGGAAATTTTAGTGGACAGGGAGCGGGCAAAGTGTTATACTCGCTATGCATCAACATACATAGCGAAGGAGGAGACTAATGAGCAAGAGAATATCACGTTGGTTGGTGGGTCTTTTTTTGCTGCTCGCGGCACTGACAACGGCGAATAGCTTGGCGCAGGCTGCGGAAATAAGGGTTTTGCTGGATGCCCGTCCCCTTTCTTTGGAGGTTAAGCCACAGCAGGAAGGCGGCACGGTTTTGGTGCCGTTAAGAGCCGTACTGGGCGCTCTCGGTGCGGAAATGACCTGGGACAGTAAAGCTAGGAGTGTAAACATTATCAGGGGGCGGACGAGCCTTGCCCTGACGATTGGCAATACGGCGGCTACGAGAAATGGTACGACGATACAACTTGCTGTCGCGCCCAGAATTGTTAATGGGCGGACACTGGTGCCGCTGCGCTTTGTCAGCGAAGCATTGGGCTCGCAGGTGGACTGGCGCAGCAGAGACTTAACAGTTGCTATCACCAGCCCAGCCAAAAGAGCGCTCACCTTAGCAACTACTACCAGCACCTACGACTCGGGTCTCTTGCAAGCGATCTTGCCTGCTTTTGAAAAAGCTTTTGACTACGAGGTAAGAATAATTTCTGTCGGTACAGGCGCGGCGCTGGCTTTAGGCAGGGACGGCAACGCTGATGTTGTCTTGGTTCACTCCAGAGCCTTGGAGTTGCAGAATGTAGCACAGGGCCACTTTATCGGACGGCGGGAGATAATGTATAATGATTTTGTCATTGTGGGTCCTACCGCAGACCCTGCCGGCCTCCGGAGGGCCGCAAACGCCACAGCCGCTTTAAGGGCCGTGGCGGAGGCCAGAGCCACTTTTGTTTCCCGCGGGGATAATTCTGGCACGCATGTTAAAGAGAACGAACTCTGGCGGGCAGCGGGACTGACACCAAGCGGAGCCTGGTATTTAAGGGCCGGTGCCGGTATGGCCGATACTTTGCGGATGGCTGATGAGCGGAACGGCTATACCCTGACAGACCGTGGGACGTATTATATGCAGCAGGACAAGCTGGACTTAGTCCTTCTTTTTGAAGGAGGGGAAATTTTGCATAATCAGTACGGCATTATGGCCGTCAATCCGGCACGCCACCCCAGGATTAACCTAGAAGGTGCGACTGATTTAATCCAGTTTTTTGTTTCTCCGCGTGGGCAGTCTCTTGTCGCTAGTTTTAAAGACGCGCGCGGCCGGCAACTATTTTTCCCCAACGCCCATCTTTTACGATAACATAGCGAGACGGTGGAATCATGCTTGAAGCAATCGCCAACGCAGTACGTTTGCTTGCCACCTTTGACCCGGAATTGTTCCGGATTATCTGGCTCTCCCTCTTTGTTTCCGGAAGCGCAGTCGTTTTGGCTGCGCTTTGCGGTGTTCCGCTGGGCACTTGGCTTGGCCTGAAGCCAGTGCCCAGTGTTCGAGCCATAACCATTATCATCTATACGCTAATGGGACTGCCACCAGTTGTTGCTGGCCTTGTTATCTACATGCTTCTTTCCAGGCGCGGAATGCTCGGCCCACTGAACCTTCTGTTTACAGTGGAGGCAATGATTATAGTACAGACACTGCTCGCCATTCCTATCATCGTGGGACTGACAGCCATTGCTGTCCGGAGTAAAGGGCGGGAAATCCGAGATACCGTCTTGGTTTTAGGAGCCGACCACCGCTTGCTGGTCTGGACGCTGATCCGGGAGGCACGTTATGGTATCCTAGGAGCCGTCATTACCGGGTTTGGCCGTGTTATTGCCGAGGTTGGCGCGGTGATGATGGTGGGTGGCAACATTGAAGGGCATACCCGTGTGCTGACTACAGCTATTGTCCTAGAAACAAGAAAGGGTAATTTTGCTCTGGCTATGGCTCTGGGTATCATTCTGCTTCTGCTGGCTTTTATTATTAATAGCGGCCTTTATCGTCTGCAGGCGGGAGGCACTGATGGAACATAAAGTCATTATTGAGGCTACCGGACTAAGTAAATGTTTTGGAGAGAGAGAAGTCCTGCGTGCCGAGAACATTACACTTTGCGCTGGCAATATTATCGGCGTTATGGGACCAAGCGGGGCAGGAAAAAGTACCTTGTTGAGAATTTTATCTTTGCTGGACCCGCCGACAAGCGGTGTGCTCTCTTTTTTTGGGCAGCCCCTCCCGGCTAGTCCTAGCGAAAGGTTGGTTATGCGCCGCCGGCTGACGATGGTTATGCAAAAGCCGGTGCTATTTGATGCCTCTGTTTTTGATAATATAGCCTTTGGCCTGAAGGCCAGGCGCCTGCCTGCCGGGGAGATAAGTAGGCGTGTAGAAGAATCTTTAGAAAAAATCGGCCTAACGGCACAGCGCAGGCAGAAAGCTAAAACTCTCTCCGGAGGTGAGGCACAGCGGGTAGCGTTGGCCAGAGCCATGGTTCTGGAACCGGAGATACTTTTTCTCGACGAGCCCACGGCTAACTTGGACCCGGCCAACGTCGAGCTGCTGGAAGGACTGCTTCGTAGCCTTAACCGGGAGCTTGGAACGACGGTCGTTATTGTGACCCATAACCTTTTCCAGGCGCGCCGGCTGGCCGGTGACATTCTTTTCCTTTGCCAGGGAAGCCTCGTGGAGGCGGGGCCGACGGAGGAAATTTTTAAGAGACCGCTAGACCTACGCACCCGTGCTTTTGTGGAGGGGCGGATGATTTATTAATTAGGGCCGCAACCAGATTTATTTAAAGTATCCGTTTTAATTTTTAAGCGGATACTTTTTCAATTTAAGCGCTATGCAGCCTTCGCTTGCTGCTATAGAAAAACGTGTACGGCCACTTCAAAATCGGTTTTCCCGCCATTCTTGCCTCTTCGCCATTCCTGCGTTACACAGGGGGTGAGCGGAAATGACATAAAAGAGCGCGGCCTATGCAGCGGCACTTCTGAAAGATCAACTTTGACCAGGTCCTGGGAAAACGTGAGGGAAAAATTGACTATTTACGGAGGATAATGTATAATTGTATTCAAATAAGAACATTACTATTTATAGATTTTATCTCGGGAGGTTAAAAATGTTGAAAAGAAGGGTGTTTTTCCTTGTACTAGGTCTGCTTGTTCTGCTGATGGCCGGCTGCGCCCGCCGCCCTGCCGTGGCTCCGGCGGAACCTGTCGCCCCAGCGGTACCCTTAGTTTCGCTGGCTCCGAGAATTAAAGTTTACACCACGTTCTATCCTCTTTATGATTTTGCCAAGAAAATTGGCGGTGAGCGGGCAGAGGTGACCAAGCTGCTGCCGCCTGGCGTAAGCCCGCATCACTGGGAGCCGGACCCGGCAACGATTACCGAGCTACAGTCGGCAGATGTTTTGCTGTATAACGGGCTCGGCCTTGAACCATGGCTTGACAAGGTGGTAGGCGCCCTTGATTCAGCAAAGCTGTTGTCCGTCAACACAACGGAGGGAATTGAACCGCTGAGGGGAAAAGATGTCTGCGGGCCTAAGGAAGAGGAAAAGAAGAAAAAGGCGGCTGACGGTGAGTTGCCTGACCCGCATGTTTGGCTTGACCCGTTGCTCGCTCTCCGACAGGCGGAGCGGATACTGGAGGCGCTGGTGACGGCAGACCCGGGCAGTGAGGAGTATTACCGTAATAATTTTGCCACGATTAAAGGGCAGTTTGAGAAGCTGGATGCAAAATACCGGGAGACGCTGCAGGGAAGAGCGCGCGACAAGTTTATCGTGACCCATCTGTCCTTTGCGTATCTGGCCCAGCGTTACGGCCTAGAACAGGTCGGCATCGCCGGTCTTTCGCCGCAGGCTGAGCCAACGGCGCGTGAATTGACCAACCTGGTAAAGCTTGTCCGGGAGTACGGCATCCGCTATATCTTTCAGGAGCCGCTTGTCAGCCCGCGCCTAGCACAGGTGCTGGCGTCGGAGACAGGTGCCGGCATCCTGGAGCTCAACCCCCTGGAAGGGCTTTCGCTGGAAGAAATCGCTGCCGGCCAAGACTATTTCTCTGTGATGCGGGAGAATCTGGTACAACTGCAAAGAGCGCTTGCCAAGTAAAGGGGAGAGACCTGTGCCTGAACCGGTTCTGGAGCTGGCGAAGATCACCTTCTATTATGGGGACATGTTAGTCCTAGACAACGTCAGCATGACTGTCTTTTCCGGCGATTTCCTGGGTATCGTCGGTCCCAACGGCTCGGGCAAGAGTACGCTGCTGAAAATTATTGCCGGCCTGCTTAAACCTGCGAGCGGCACTGTCCGCTTTTTTGGCACAGAGCGGGAGAACTTTCGCCAGTGGACGCGGATTGCTTATGTAGCACAAAATGTGACGTCTTTCAATTATGGCTTCCCGGCCACGATCGGTGAGACGGTCATGACCGGCCTCACCGCTTCGCTAGGACTGTTGCGCCGACCCGGCAGGCGGGAAAGGCAGCTCGTTGAGGAATCATTGGCCAGTGTTGGGCTTGCCTCCCTGAAAAATCGCCTGATCGGGGAACTTTCCGGCGGGCAGCAGCAGCGCGTCTTTATTGCCCGTGCGCTGGTGGCGTCACCCGACTTATTGCTGCTTGATGAGCCGACCGTTGGTGTTGACGTAGAAGCAAAGGAGCGGTTTTATGAGCTGCTGGCGGAACTGCGCGAGCAGCGCGGCCTGACGCTATTAATGGTCAGCCACGATATCGGAGTGGTGGCCGAACAAGTCCGAAGCGTGGCCTGCCTGAACAGGAAACTCTACTTTCATGGCCCGCCGGCGGAATTTTGGACGGAAGACGTGCTCTGCCAGGCATACGGCTCCGCTGCCCGTGTCCTGCACCACAAGGATCACTGACGGGAGGAACAGGATGTTTGACTTCTGGGCGTACGCCTTTATGCAAAGAGCTTACTTCGCAGGGCTGATTGTGGCCATACTCTGCCCGACCATCGGGATTTACCTAGTGCTGCGGCGGCTGTCTATGATCGGAGAGATGTTTGCACATGTTTCGCTGGCGGGCGTGGCACTAGGCATTTTTACCGGCGTCTACCCTCTGGCTACAGCGCTGGGCTTGTCGCTAGGTGCTGCCGTAGCGCTGGAAACGCTGCGCCGTACCTACCGTGTCTTTACCGACTTGGCCATCGCTATTATTATTTCTGCCGGTCTTAGCCTGGCGGTTGTGCTGATTGGCTTGAGCAGAGCTTTAACCGTTGACCTGCATTCCTATCTGTTCGGCAGTGTTATTGCCATTAGCCCGCAGGATCTGCGGTTGGTAGCAGTGGTTGGTTTGTTGGTGGTTATCTTTGTCCTGCTGTTCCAAAAAGAATTATTTTACGTAGCTTTTGACGAGGAGGTAGCCCGCTCCTCGGGGATTCCCGTGGACATGCTTAATTTGTTGTTTGTCGTGGCAACGGCTTTAACTATCTCAGTCTCTATGCGGGTGGTGGGGATTCTGCTCGTCTCTTCCCTCATAACCATTCCCGTGGCAGCAGCGCTGCAGGTAGGTAGGAGTTTCCGCTCCACTACTCTTTTGGCCTATATTTTTTCCGTTTTCTCTGTCATATGTGGACTGTTTTTTTCCTATCATGCCAACTTGGCCCCAGGTGGCAGCATCGTGCTCACGGCGGTAGCGCTGTTTGTGTTTGCTGCCGGGTATAGGAAGATTTTTGCTGCAGGAGGAAAGCTGCTTGCTCACACCGACTTATCTCGACGCTCTGAAGAAGAAGGGTTACAAGCTAACGTCGCAGCGGCGAAAGATTATTGAGGTCCTGCGCCAGGCAGGCCGCCGTCTGACCGCTCGGGAGATCCACCAGATAATGCGCCAGGCCTTGCCCGGTATCAGCCTAGATACTGTTTACCGCAATTTGCACCTGTTGGGCGATGTAGGGCTGGTACACCAGATTATCCTGCCTTCTGGTGCTGTTTATGAGATTACTGGCGACCTTTGCCACCACCACCACCTGATTTGTGTGGACTGCGAGAAGGTTGTCTGCATCCCGTGTTGCCCCGACTTAAAAGACTTCAGCGAGCAAGTAGACCGGCAGGGTTATGACCTAGTCGGCCACACCTTTGCTTTGCATGGCCGTTGCCCGGAGTGTCGCCAGGGAAATAAAAAGCCCGTCGTCTGAGTGTATAGTTCCGTTTAGGATTCTTCACAAAAGAAACACAGGTCCATTCACTTGCGAACTATCATAGGAGTTCGCATTTTTTTTCAGAAATAGCACGGTCATCGTGGGCTTTTGACACTAGTCCTTGTTCTTAAAGTAAAATATGGCCAGCTGGGTGGGGTCGCGCAACGCTAGCTTCTCCAACATGACGCTTACATAGTTGCGGACAGTGCCTTCGCTGAGGTAGAGCGCCTCGGAGATCTCCCTGTTGGATAAACCTTCAGCGATGCAACGCAAAATCCCTGTTTCCTTATCTGTCAAACCGTCTGCCGCCACGAGCGGGACTAAAGCCGTTAACGCCAAAAACCAGCGCTCGTTTTCATACGCGGAGTAAACCATAACCGGTATGAAGGCGCACAGGGGCTGGTAAAACACGCAGGCCAAAAGAAAGACAGCGCCGGTGACGAGCCTTACTTTCTGCTTTGTCCGTAAGATCGTATTTTTGCATCCCCGTCAGTCTTATGACGGACGCTAAAAAAATCTGCCGGCGATCTCTATATACTTCGTTATTTTTCTCGCCATTTCCATCGTGATGACCGTTGTAGTGAGGCCGGCGGAGACCGGCGAATTCGGCCGGACCAAAATCGACATCACATTCTTTGCCGGGGAGGAAACCCCGCTCGTAGCCGGGCTGCGTGACGCGCTAGATGCCCAGGCAAATTTCCTGCCCCTGGAGGATGATAAAGTAGCTGTTTAGTTTTTCAATTTCTTAAATTGAGATACTTTCTTGGCTAATTTAGCTCTTTTCCAGCGTTTTTTGGTAAATATCGATAATTTTTTTCGTCAGCTGCCGGTTGTCAAATTCCTTTTCCGCCAACTCACGGCCAAATTTTTGCAGTTGCCGCAGGTAAATACGGTTTTGACTGAGCATAGCGAGGTCGAAAAAGATCGTCCTGTAGCAGGGGTCGCTACCGGCGAGCCCGCTTAAGTCCCGGTATTTTTGCTTGGCTGTGTTTTCTGGTGTGAGGATGCCCTGGTAAGTACGCCCTAGGATGAGGGCGACGTTGCCGGCGGCTAGTCCTTCAATAATAGTGCGACCAGTGCCGACTACGATGTGCGTCTGGGCCAGAAGTCTGTCGACTTCGTTCGTCCAGCCAAGGTAGGTGGCTTTACTGCTTGGCGGTTTTTTGTTGGCGGCTACGTAAAACTCTACGCCTTCCAGCAGGTCCACTGCTTTGCAGAATTGGGCATAGCCTTTTGTTTTGCTGCTGTCAATGCGGGCCACCAGCGCGATTTTAACCGGCTCTGTTTTTTCGCCGGGCAAAAATTCTTCCAGGTCTACACCGTTGGGGACAATCTGAATTTTGTCGGCGAACTCCCGCAGGCTGTTGGCCACTCGCTGGGAAATACAGAGGATAGCGCTGGCTTTCAGTAAATAAGGAAGATATTCCTGCTGGTTTAACTCTAGCCCATGACAGGAGATAACGAAGGGAATATCCAGTCTCTCGGCCAAAGCGGCTGCTGTGTGGAAAGTAAGTGAGGAGTGGGCATGGATGAGATGGAATGTGGATCCTTTAATCTGCCGATGGAGGGCCTCCTGGTCATGGGGGTTAGTAATGACTGCCCCTAACTCAGCCATGGTCTGGCGGTGCAGCTCCAGCGTTTGGTAGGAAGGATGGCTTTCCATGACCAGTTTGGCCGTGTGCCCCTGTCGCTGCTGCTCGCGCACCAGCGTAAAAACATGGGTGGTTTGACCGGAATGAAAAAAACGGTTCAGATGCAGTACACGCAAGGGATCACCTCTTTCTACACCAGTTTATGACGCTTTGCAGACAGAGGTGAAAAAGTCAGGCCGCCTAAAACGGCGGCCAGGTAACATTTATCTTAAAACTTTGCCGGTAATTAAGAGGGGCTGTTTTAACGCATAAACCCGATAAACATTTGTGTTACAAAGAGCTGGCGCCCCACCTGCGCCACGCCGATTCCCGTACGGCTGAAGCGAGGGTTAAGCAGCGTACGGCGATGCGTGTTGCTATTCACAAAAAGCTGTACCGCATTGGCTGGCGTCGTGGTTCGGGCGATATTTTCACCGGCGAAGTTATAGCGTATGCCGGCAGCACGCATCATTTCAAACGGTGAGCCATAAGTGGGTGAATGATGAGCAAAATAACCGTTGCTTGCCATATCTTGGCTCTTTCGCCTGGCCAATGCCACTAAGGCCGGGTCAAGCGCAAGAGGGGCAAGCCCACGGAGAGTCCTTTCTGTATTAATAGCGGCGAAGATATGTTGCTCAGCAGGTGTTAAAGTAGTATGTACAGAGGAGCCCTGTTCAACGGGAAGGGGTGCCTGTTGCTGCTGCTGTTGCTGCTGGAGCTGGGCGAACCACGCAGGCTCGGGCCAACGGGGAATGGAGGCGAAAGCAGTCCCGTGGAGAATGAAGATAAGTAGGGTGGAGAGAAGCAGCCTGGCAAAAAACATCATAAACTATTCCTCCTTGCTCAATTTTTGGCATCATAATCTTATCAGTAAGACAATTGAGCCGTCAAACACTGACAGGACAGGCTACCCGCTTTTATTAGCGGATAACTTGTCCTGTTGTCGTTGGCAGTTATGTTGCCTGCCCAAAAGGACTAGTTCTTGTCGGTTGGGTTTTTCTGGACGAATTCGGAAATTTTTTCCCAGAGGCTCTTCGGGCGCGCGAGTTCGGTCTCCTGTTCTTTTATTTTGGCTTGCAACTCCAGGACCAAAGCTTGGCTTTCAGAAAGTTTGCCGCGTAGGGAAATTAATTCAGCCTGATATTTTCTTTTTTCTGTTTCAGCGTGAGTTATCTTGTTTTGTAGCTGTTCGCTCTGTGCATTAATGGTAGCCAGTTCCGCCTCCCTGTTCTTTAGGTTTTCTGTCAGCCTTTGCGCTTTTTCGCCCAACTGCCTGATTTGTTCATCCCACCTGTGGTGCTGTTTATGCTGACTTTCCTGTGAACGCTCCAGCATTTGCCGCAACTGCGTCAGGGATGTTTCTTTTTTGTGTAGACGGGATTCCAGTAGCTGTCTTTCCTCGACCAGCCGCCGCGCATGGATGAGCAACAGATTACCGTCATCAGGATGCTCCGGGTTGTTGTGAGCTACATTTTCATCCGCAAAACACCAGTCTCCCGGAGGCAGGGAAGCTGTAAAATTAAGTGCATTCATTCCTAAAGTACCAATCTGAAGCGGATGCCAGGCGCGTGTTTCATTTTCTACCTGCTGCCAGCCGGCATCTTGTTGGTTATAAGCGTGTAGGCGACCCGATTCTTCCGTAACCCAGAGCTGTAAGGCCTGCCCTTTTTCAAAGAAACCCAGTAACTGGGGTAGGAAACTTATCTTTAAGCTCTGTTCCGGTTGCCAGCCTCCAATGGGCCAACCGCCGGCTGCTTTTTTACGGTAATTAACCGTCTGATTTCTAGCATCATACCAGGCAATGTGGACGGCTTGGTTAATGTCGAGCGAGATTACGGGAATGGCCTCCGATGGGAGTGCAGAAGTGATTGTTAGTGGCTTGGCGCAGGAGTTTTGAGTCGGAGAGTGATATTGATACGTCAAGGTATGTCTTTTTGTGTCGTAAAGAAGCAGGTGGCTTCCGCCGTGTCGGTCCATGGCCAGGCCGGCGGGACAGGCCGTTTCAAGAACAGTAGTAAATTCCATGTTGACCCAGCCACGTTCTGAGGAAAAGGAGGCCTGCACAAGATGCCCTAGCTGGCTACCGCAAAAATAACCGTGACCGGCGGCGGAAAAAGCCAGTAAAAAAGGCCCCTGGGACTCCTTAACGATAAATGGTGCTTCACGGACAGAGTCTTCATCTACCAGTAGATAGCAAAGATTGTTTTTGTCGTCAGCGGCCAAGACATGTAGCCGGCCATCCTGGTCAGGTGCCGCACGGAAACACCGGCATTTGGTGGCGATAACGCTCCCCTCCCGCCAGACATCCTGCCGCGGGCGGCGGATAAGAACCAATTCTTGCTCATGCAGATGCAAAAAATAATCCTGTTTTTTCGACCGATAGAAGTAGGGTAACACAAGATGGTGCACAAACAAACCTCCCCTCGCTACATATGTATATATGACACCTGCTTCCCGCATGCCTGAAAAAAATCGGGCAAGATTTTCACACTGTCTGCAACAGCAACATATATTGTTGTTGAAAGTCGGAGCATCATTCCGGCAACAAAATCCGGCAGCAAAAAGTACATATTCTAGAGAAAGGAGGTCTAATGTATAAATGAAAGCAAGCGGTGCCAGCAAGAGAGGACTTGACGCCATACAAGTGGCTGATGTGGAACCCGGTCGCTGTGACCCATACCTTGGTTGTCCGCCACCAACGGAAGTTGTCTGCATTGTGACAGAAAAAGTCTACGATGAGTGCAAAAAGATCGAAGTTAACGAGGATGAATTTTACTATATAACCAAGCCAGACAGCCCGATCAAGGATGTTATCTGCCTCAGTGCAGAGCTACTGAGTGAGCCGGAATGTGAAGTGCCAAGCCCGGGGCGCGTCCGTGTGACTTTTTCTTACAAAGTCACTATCCGACTGTTCTTCGAAACTAAACCTTTCGTTGACCTATCCAAAGTAGTAACCGTCATCAAAAATTTCCACATTCCGCGTGCCGGCGAAGATGGTTTGCATGTCCAGTGTTATGTACCCTTTATTGAATGTCTGGACGCCTTCATCAGGGCGGAAGAATTAGACAACAATGACGGCAGCGAGAACGAGAATTCGCTAGAAATTAAGACTATCATTATCGCCTGTGTGGGCAAATATATCCTGATTAAAGTCAAAGCCAAGGTTCAGTTGCTGATTCCAGCCTACGGTTTCTGCCCCGAACCACCGGACTGCGACGAAGTACTCGGCCTTTGCCCCGATTTTCGCCCCGAATGGCCGCCCTTCCCCTTGCAGACAAGATAAAAAAAAGAGACCGGCGCAAAGCATCAGCGTCGGTCTCTTTTTTACCCTGCCGTGTGCAGGGGAATTTTTCTTTTCGTCGAACGTATGAATATAGTACAGATCAAACAAATTTTAAGTATACAGCGACAGCTATTTGTTGAGGATATATTCAGAACTATAGGGGAGGGATGCCTGTGAAGGTGGGGATGTTTACAGATAGCTACAGACCCTACACCAGTGGCCTCGTTAGGTCGCTGGAGACTACGGCGGCCAATTTGTCCGCGCTTGGACATGAAGTTTATATTTTTGCCCCCAGCTATCCTCGCTATGAAAAGGAAGCCGGGGTTTTCCGCTTCGCCTCGGTTCCTTCACCGCATAGCCGGGAATATACCATTGCACTGCCCTTTTCCTTGAACCTCCGTTCTACCGTCCGGCGGATTGGTCTTGATGTAATCCATGTCCACTCGCCCTTTTTCATGGGTCATTTGGGTGCGCGTTGTGCCTACCGCTCTGGCTTGCCGCTAGTCTTTACATACCACACCATGTACGACCAGTACGTTCACTACATGCCTTTTGCCCGAGGGCTCTCCCGCCGGATTGTGCAGCGCTTCTTGCCTAATTTCTGCAACCGCTGCGATGTCGTGATTACGCCGACCAAGATAATACGTGACCTAATAGCGGAACGGTTGCGCACCAAAATCGCTGTAGTTCCGACGGGCATTGAGACGGAGGAGTTTGCCGTTGCGGATGACGATTGGTTACGCAGGCAGTATGGAATAAGTAGCGAAACTAAAATCCTGTTGCATGTCGGCCGCCTTGGCAAAGAAAAGAATATCGGGTTTGTATTGCAGGCCTACAGACAAATCCGGCAGAAACACCCGAATGTTTGCCTAGTCCTTGTCGGCGATGGTCCGGAGCGAGCGCACCTGCAAGAAGAAGTGAGGCGCCTTGGGCTGGAAGCAGGCGTGATTTTCACAGGCCTTTTGCCGCGCAGGCATCTGGTAGACAGTTACGCTGGTGCGGATCTGTTTATTTTTGCCTCCACTACCGAAACACAGGGACTGGTTCTGGGTGAAGCGAAGGCTGCCGGCTTGCCGGCAGTAGCCGTCAGTGCTCTTGGCGCCGCAGAGATGGTTAATGACGGCGTGGACGGCTACCTGACGCCGCTTTCGCTGCCTTTTTTTGCCGAAAAAGTCCTGCTGCTCTTGGAGAATGAACCGCTTCGCCGTGCTATGGCTGAACGCGCGAAGCTGGAGGCGGAGAAAATCTCTGCTCCGTACATGGCGCGGAAACTGGCTGACGTGTACGAAGAGGCAGTGAACTGCCAGGCAGGTTGTTCATCTACGGCGATGTAGGCTTCTTTGTCAAAAACATCAGCGGTGCTCCTTAACAAATGCCGCCGCTACTTGCTGGCTGCAGGGCAAAGCGACTTAAATCTTCCGGAACGCCGAAAATAGCGAAAACGCTTATGGATACGGAGCAAGGAGCAGTAGTCATGCCTGAAACAGTAGTGAACGGCGAGCCCGTTTTTTATCGTCAAAAAGGCCACGGGGAAAAGTCCATCTTGTTTGTTCACGGCGCAGGCGGCAATTCTCTGCACTGGCTGGCGGTGGAGCCACCAGCCGGCTGGCTGGCGCTGTCCTTGGATTTGCCCGGACACGGCGCATCAGCGGGAGCGCCGCGGGACAGCATTGAGGGATATGCAGGGTGGCTGACGGGTTTTATAGAAAAGTGGGGCGAAAAACCGGTGCTGGCCGGCCACTCCATGGGAGGAGCCATCGCCTTGGCTCTGGCTTTGTCTAGGCCGGAGCTGGTGTCTGGGCTTATCCTAGTAGGCGCTGGCGCCAAACTTGGCGTTTCTCCCGCTATCATGGAGCTTTGCCGGGAAGGGAATGCGGCTGTAGCTGAACTTGTTGCCATGTGGGCTTACGGGTCTTTGCCTTCCAGGGAAAAAATACAAGCATGGGGCAGGGCGTTCGGTATAGCTACCTGCGAGGCGTATTTTGCCGATTTTACCGCCTGCAACGCGTTTGATGTCCGGGAGAGGCTGGCCGAAATCGCTCTGCCGGCACTTGTGGTCTGCGGTAGCGAGGATCGCCTGGCGCCGCCGAAGTATTCCCGCTATCTTGCCGAGCACCTGTTGGACGCCAGCCTAGTAGAAATCCCCCAGGCAGGCCACATGGTTATGCTGGAGCAGCCGACCCTTTTTAACACGGCCCTCTCCGCGTTTTGCCGCCGACTTTAATAAGTCGTAGAGCTGCCGCGTCTCCGGGTTCATGCCGCTCGCCGGCGCAAAGTAGGCTGTACGGAAGAGCTTCCCGAAGCACTTGAACCCGTGGCGGAGAACGGACAGGCATCCCTGGTGGTCGGAGTCTAGCGCCCGGCAGGGGTCATCCATCAGAATTGACTCGGCCCTGTCTTACTGCAGACTCTGGAGGTATTCCCACTCTTTGCGCTGGGTCTCCCGCACAAAGGCGAGGAAGACATCTGCTAACGCACGACGTCTTGTTGTGGTAGGGG
>JAGXSQ010000066.1 GCA_018333395.1 Dethiobacter sp. | reverse complement strand
GTTGCGCTGATATCCTGCATAATCAGGTCAACCCCGGCAATCTCAAGACCAACTGCCAAAGCAGCGCGCACAGCAAGCTGCGCTTGGAGTGGATGAACTCTCTCGGTAACGTCGCTAGCCGTCCCACCGGTGGAAAGATTGTCATTTTTTCGCAGCCAGACCTGTTGTCCCGGCTTTGGCACACAAGTAAGCGATAATCCCTGTTTTGCGAGCAGCGCATAGGCGGTTGAATCCAGCTTAAGCTTGGTGAGCGGCTTTTCGTGCCCACAGCCACGCAGCGGATTGCTGTTCTCCTGGCGCACTAATTGGAAAACATTGTGTAGCCCATCCCCTAGCACATGGGCTGGGATGCGTTCTGCGGCGGCTGCCAACTCTCCGCCCACCACCAATACTCTATAGTGCCTGCCATAAATATGCTTCTCAACTAGGACGGTAGCGCTAATAGCGGCTGCAGCCGCGAAAGCCTGCTCAACTTCATGGTATGAGCAAATTTCCAGCGAAATCCCTTTGCCCTGATTCCCGTTATCCGGCTTTGCCACCACAGGGAAGCCCAACAGCCTTGCTGCTCGGCAGGCTTCTTTCTTGCTGCGAACCACCATACCGCGCGGCACAGGCAAGCCATGTTGTTCCAAAATATGCTTCGTTAATGGCTTATTACCGGCGACCTCTACGGCAATACAGCCTGTTCCCTCACTGATGCTGGCAAAAATTCTTTTCTGATATTTTCCGGTTCCAAGACGATAAAGACTGCTACCCTCTGCCAGTTGCTGAACGGGAATACCGCGCTTACGCGCCGCCTGCAAAATGGCTTCCGTACTCGGTCCCGGCAAAAAACGGAGAGCCGCCTTTCTAGCTTTGGCTACCATTTTAGTTAAATTGACTGTGTCACCATCCAGCGCAGCGGCAACTACACGTATAGCCGCCAGAGCCAGCCCCTCTACAGCTTGACGGCAGCGGTATTCACAGATAATTTCCGTTAAATCGTCATCCCTATTCATCGTCTTGCCATACTCCGCATCCATCCCAGCCATACTCTGCAGTTCCAGAAAAACATGCTCAATTACATGACCCAGATATGTGCCTTCCTCAAGGCGCTCCACGAAACCTCCGGGGTAGCGGCGAGAGCAGAAATGTTCCGCCAAGCGCGGCAGCATGGCAAGCAAGCGCTCTGTAAAAATACTTTCCGTTCGATATAATCTTCTCGCTCCCAAATCAAGAAGCATCTTCATAACAGGACGGTGACTGTAAATATTTCGCCCTGTAAAAAATTGGATCTCCCTGATGTTCATCTGCTATTTTCCTCCTTAACTTCGGGCAGAGAAACATTGCGTTTGTCCAAGTGAAAGCAGTACTGTTCCGCAAGGATGTGCAAACAAATATTTGTTAATGCCAGCGGTTGGCCGGGCTTTGACTCCGAAATATTTGAATGAGTTACCTTTCGACCGTCAATTATGGTCACAGTACCGGAGCCCACCACCTCGCACACCCCGTCTTCATCAATTACAAGCGCCGTATCCTCATCAATACCGGCACCGAGCATTTCAGGATTATAAGCTACTGCGGCAAGCAACCGTCCAATACGCCCCCGTTGGGCAAAGTGCTGGTCTATTACCACCTGTCGCAATAACCCTAGGCCTGGGGCCATCCGGATAATCTCCTTTTTTGGCGTAGCATCATCTACTCCTCCTACCAGCATTGTTTCGCTCATAACTGATGCGCCGGCGCTCGTTCCGGCCACTACTGCCCCTCGGTCGCGGGCGTGGCGAAGGACATCACCCAACCTGCTGCCACCAAGAATTCCTGTAATCCGCAGTTGATCACCGCCGGTAAAAAAAATCCCGCTGCAATCAGCAAAAACTTGCTTGAATTCACCATGATTAGCTTCCTTTCTGCTTGGAACAGCCAGGATCCGCACCTCATGAGCGCCAAAATCAGTAAAAATAGCGGCGTATTCTTCTCCGGCGCTCGGGTCTGTGCTGGCCGTTGACAAGATTAAAATCCTGGCCTCCCGCCCACCGCACAGCCTAAGAAAGCGGTGCAAAATTTTGCAGTCCCCTTCCTTATCTTCCGCGCCACCGATTACTACTAAGCTTCCTTGTTTTTGCCGGGTCACGATTAAGCACCTCCGGAGAAAATCCCACACTGATAGAATTGCCACTGCCTAGGCATCCTATGCTAAAGCATAGTCTTTTCCGTCTTTCAAAAAAAGCGCTTAACGCTTTAGGCGTCTTTCTTTTTGTAGATTATCTGAACCATATAGTCGGTTGTATAACCTTTCAGTATGAAGGAGCCGTGTGAATAGTGAGAGTAATAAAGCCTTGACAATAATATATACTAGAATATATACTAAAAATGAGGTGAATAGAAATGGAAACTGCAAAATTATTTGTTAACGGTCAGAGCCAGGCTGTCCGGTTACCGAAAGAATACCGTTTTTCGGGTAACGAAGTATATATTAAAAAAGTGGGTTATGCTGTTATGTTGTTTCCAAAAGAGCATTTATGGGAAACCTTTCTTAACGGTCTTAACAGCTTTACCGATGATTTCTTTGCAGGTGAACGTAATCAGGGTGTTCAAACGCCGAGAGAGACGTTATGAAATACATGCTGGATACAAATATTTGTGTGTATCTCATAAAGAAAAAAACAGAAAATGTGCTCATAAACCTCCATTCGAACATGGGCGACGGCGTTGCCATTTCTGCAATTACTTTTGCAGAACTCGTACATGGCGTAGAAGCAAGCGCATACCCGGGAAAAAACACACTTGCACTAAATCAATTTTTATCTATTGTGGACATATTGCCATTTGATGATGAAGCGGCTACAGAATACGGGAAAATTTGCGCAACGTTACGGCGACAAGGAACTCCGATTGGAGTTATGGATATGCTGATTGCAGCACATGCGAAAGCAAAAGGACTTATTATTGTCACTAATAATGTCCGTGAATTCGAGCGGATTGAGGGTCTTGTGCTCGAAAATTGGGTTAGCGCATGAAAGCCCGTCGGTTTAGCTTAGACTTAAACGAGGTACCTCATTTTGAAGTACCTCGTTTTTCGTTTCCGCTTCATCAAGTTTCCGTATTAAACCGTGCCTTTGTTAAAAGCTACTTGACTCTATTCCTCGTTACATAATACAGGCAGTTCCACCGTAAAAATAGAGCCTTTCCCAGGAGTGCTTTCCGCTGATAGTTTACCATGATGAGCTTCAATAAGCCGATAAGAAATTGCTAAACCTAGACCCGTCCCCTGCTCCTTTGTGGAAAAAAACGGATCAAAAATTTTCTTAATTTGACTTTCTTCCATGCCGCAGCCTGTGTCACTAAACCTAACTACCGCTTTTCCCTTCTCCTCGGAGGTAGAGATAGTCAGGTAGCCACCATTAGTCATCGCCTGAATAGCGTTCGTTGCCAAATTCAAGAAAACCTGTTTCATCTGCGCCTGGTCAACCTTGACAAGGGGCAGCTTTTTCGCATAATACTTGCGAATCTCCACATTTTCCAGCAAAGACTTACTCTCGATCAGTAAAAATATTTCTTCCAGCACTACATGCAAATCTGCTTCCCGAACTTTTGGTGCAGTCGGCTTTGTCAGCAGTAAAAATTCTTTAAGAATGGTATTAGCACGGTCAATCTCCTCAATCATCATGGCACAATATTCGGCCCCTTTGGTCTCATGCCTGAATTCCTTACTTAAAATCTGCAGAAATCCGCGCAGCGTTGTGATGGGGTTGCGAATTTCATGCGCAATACCGGCAGCCAGCTCTGCCACCAGAGAGAACTTTTCCATCTGTAAAAGCTCGTTCTCCAGTTCCCTTTTTTTTGTTTCATCCTGAAAAACACAGACTGCGCCACTAAGTCCTCCTTCTTCATCAAAAAGAGGAGCAGTGTTTACCGAATAAATCCGTGCCCCACAAGGAAAGGCGATTTGAACCTGATGCTGTTTAAAATGCGTATACTTAAGCAACGTTTCCTGCAAAAGAGGCTGGAAGACTTTCGTACTGCCGGCATCCCAGTGTTCTCCTACCGGCAGCAATTCCTGAGCCTCTTTATTCATATACGTAATTTTACCTGCCTCATTCACGGTCAGCACACCCAACCCTAAATCCGAAAATATTTCATTGCGTAGTTGATTATATTCGGCTTCCAAATACTGATGCTTACTTTTCAGGCTTTCAAAGCTAGCCACATATTTATGATAAATATTGTTACCGGCAAGAACTTCATTGTTCATCAATTCGATTTCTGCAGGTGTAAGCACATAGCTGACAGCTTTGTCTTCGAAAACATTCCCCGTTGCAGCCAATGCCACCTCTGTCTCTTGAAGATAAATCACTAACTGACAATTGGCAGCTTTTTTGGCGATGGAATGTTCCCTGCTCACCTTGCTATAGGGAAAATTGCGGGAGGCAATCCCGCCCAACATTGCTGTTACCGCAGCGCACAAAACAGGCGTCTTTAAGACCACATGGCCAAAGGGACACCTGTAACAGTAAATAACCACTTTTTCTTCGTCAGCTGCCTGCAGCACATATTCTCCGCCGATGCTCTGCGCAAACTGCAAAATCAAATTGCTAAACTGCTCAACAGTTAAATTTTCGGAATAATCAGAAGCAGAACGGTAGCGGTCTTCCAGCCGCAGCCCGTATTTAATACCAATTTTATGTAAGAACTGCTCAGCATTGTTTCCTGCCAAAATTTCGTTTAAAAGCACGTAATCAGCCAACAACTGCAGAAAAAAATCTTCCCGTGAATCCTGTATCATCGCCTCGACCCCCCGGAAGCAGAATCTTAAAAAATCTTTTTTAAACGGGGTGACTCAGTAATTCCCGGTATACGACCACGTTTAGCCATGGGTTTGCCTGCCACCTCTTTAATATCCATGGTCATGTCAATGGCTGGAGCACGAGAAATAAAACTGCCTACTCCAAATGCATCTACACCCGCTTCACTTAAACGAGGTATTCTTTCTTCGTTTAGACCTCCTGAAGCAAATATTTTTACCTGGTTAAAGCCTGCCTGATCCAGACGGGCACGAATTTCCCTCACCAATCCCGGGGTAACGCCACCCCGTTCTCTCGGTGTATCTAACCTTACTCCCGCCAGCTTTTTACCTAAGGCCTTGGCAACACGCAAAGCTTCCTCTGCCTCATCTTTAAAAGTATCTACCAAGATAATCCGCGGATCTTCCTGTGGCATCACGCTGTCATAAGTTAGCGCCACTTCTACAGTATCACCCACAATCAAGACTGCCGCATGGGGTACCGTGCCGGTTGGCTTTTGACCTGCCAACTTGGCACCAAGAATACAGCTACAGCCGTCTGCTCCCCCCACTATGGCCGCCCGTTCCATAACTGGTGCCACGGCCGGATGGACATGTCTTGCCCCAAAACAAAAAACCTTCTTTTCTCCGGCTATCGTTTTGCAACGCCGGGCTGCCGTAGCCCAACCGCTGGCGCTGGCCAGCATGCCAAGGATTGCTGTCTCATAAATGCCAAACCGGCTGTACTGGCCTTGAATCCGCATGACTACTTCTTTTTGCGCAAATTCTTCCCCTTCCCCCAGCGCCCAAATCTTTACATCTTTATTCTTTAGAAGCTGAACTGCTTCCTCCATGCCGCACAATACACCGGGATGACTGGCAAAGATCTCAGCACTCACCTCAGTTTTACTCTTCCCGGTACTCCTTAAAATCTCAAGCGTACGAATAAAATAAATATCTGTAGTGGAACCGGCAAGAATTTCTTCATGTGTCGCCGAATGTACCAGACGGTTGCCATCTATCATTAAATCTTGAATATCCTGCAAACTAGCTAATTCTTTCACGATTTCCCCTCCACCTGCCAGGCAGATCGCCGGAAACTATTCTTGTGTAGACAATCTAATTTCTGACCTCAAGTAATTCCACATTCGGGATAAAATCCCTTTTCCTGAACAAAGATTACTCAAGCATATTCCATCTTTTACAAAGATATTGGCAGAACTGCCCGTTCGCACATAAGATATAACAAAAAAATACAAGCGACTTATCACAAAAACATGCTGACGGGAGACCAGAACATGACCAGAATAGAAGTTAATCGGTTAATGAAAAAACTGACCTTTTACCAGCAAGGACAGTATTACAAAACATTTCCTATTGCTATTGGCAGACCTTCAACGCCTACACCTTTGGGTGAATATAAAGTATACGAAAAAAACCCCCGTCCTCATCCCAGTTTAGGTACACGTTGGCTGGCGTTTACTTACCAGCGCCATGGCATTCATGGCACATTTAATCCATGGACAATCAACACTGCCGCTACGGCAGGTTGCGTACGGATGTATAACGAGGATGTGGAAGAAATTTATCCGCTAGTCCCCATCGGCACCTCTGTTATTATTTTTGACCGGGAGGATGCGGTAAAAGTCCCAGAACACATCGGCAAAGACATCTATTATGTCCGTCCCGGCGATACGGTGGAAAGCATTGCGCACCGCTTCCAGATCACACCAGAGCAACTGATTCAGTTTAATAAAATTAAGCACCCGCGCTATCTGCACCCCGGCAAAATGCTACTCATCCCAAAATTCAAAGAGCGTCCGGCACAGTAGCCTGACGCTCTCTATTTGCTTTGTCTAGCGGCCGACAAACATTTGAGTCCAGTAGTGACCAAAACCATTGGAGCCGGTGAAATAACCGCTACCCAAATGAGTAAATCTGGGATTTAAAATATTTGCTCTATGCCCAGGGCTGTTCATCCAAGCTCTTACCACATCTTCCGGAGTTCTCTGCCCACCGGCAATGTTTTCCCCGGCGATTTGAAACGTTATGCCAAAGCGCCTCATCATCTCAAAGGGTGAGCCATATAGCGGCGAATTATGCGCGAAATAGCCAGTGTCATGCATGTCCTGCGACTTTAATCTAGCCACCCTGGAAAGCGCTAAGTCGATTTGCAACGTGGCTATTCCATTTTTTTGCCGTTCTAGGTTGGTCAGTTCAAAAACTCTTTGCTCAAACTGATTCAGTTGATTAGCCGGCGCAGGTTGAGGTTGAGGAGCAGGTTGAGGAGCAGGGTGAGGTTGGGGCGCAGGCTGAGGTTGAGGAGCAGGCTGAGGTTGAGGAGCAGGCTGAGGTTGAGGAGCAGGCTGAAGTTGGGGGCGTGACACAAGCAACAACTGATTCACAAAGATAGTTGTCCCTGTCAAACGATTCAGCCGCATCAGTTCTGTAACTGTGGTATTAAAACGCAGGCTGATACGATGCAACGTGTCGCCTGACTGCACCCGGTAGAAAACAGTTTGACTTGTGTTCCTGGCTACCATCAGCGGTGAGGAAATCCTCTGCCATCCGCTTGGTGTCCACCGGAAAATATGGCGGACAGTGAGCGTATTTGCTATCGTTAGGGCATTAGCAGCAGATGAAAAGGGCATAAGTAAAACGGTGACCAGCAACACCAGCGAAAGAAAGCTCGTCCTTTTTTTATGCACGCGAGTACACTCCTTTTTTCTAAATTGTTAACATAACTTCACAATTTCCATTATAGACTATCTGCCAACGGCTGACAAAAGCCATCCTGCATCAAACTGAGCGAGTTTGAACAAATAGCAGCAAGACAGCGGCTGTTCGAGCCGCTGTCTGAAAGATACGTCCACATGGTGAAAGTTGCCAGTTAACGCGGGATGATTAATTGTTGCCCAGGGAAGATTAAGTTTGGATTTGTAAGGTTATTGGCGGCAATAATCGCATCCATAGAAACGCCAAACATATTAGCTATTTTCCAGATTGTATCGCCTGAACGAACAATATATGTTTTTGCCACAGGATGCAACGGCTTGGGCTTCACGGGCTGCCATGGGGAAATTGGCCAGACACTGTCTGCCGCTATCTCCTTTTTCATAAACCGGGTAACTTTAACAGTAATTTCAATAATTGTTACCTGCCGCGCTGATTCACCTCCGGGATTAATATCCACCTTCACAAATTCTACGCGAGCCTTGACATGGGCACGCATTCCGGGTGAAGCGCCTGGAACATCCACAAAATGGACAAAGTTTTCATCAACGTCTACAGCAAAAACTGTCCCTGTATCGGCATCGACGGCAAAGAGCTGTTTGCGCAAGACACCCTTCACAATAACTTTGTTTGGGATTACCTCATGCTGAAGATTTCGAACTTGGGCATCCACCGGCTCTCTCACGCCACGTACCCGACGGGGAAAAAATATTTCACGTTGTACCAGCGTCTGAGATGAACCCATGGCAATAACTTCTTCCAGCAGAAACGGTTTATCATGATGATGGTGATGGGGTAGCTTATGCTGAAAACCGGCAGGATGACTCCGGCTTTGCACTGCCACTCCCAGAGGTTCCACCAAACTTAGCCGTCCTTCCAGATAAAGCAATCCTCGCAGTATCCCCGTCCTCTGAGCTGGCTCACGAAAGCAGGTAAAAAACTCTACCTCACCGGACACTTCCGCATCCATTTCGCTTGCGGCAGAATTCACCTCAAGAAAATATTTTACCGGAAAGACAAATACTTCGTTGCTTATCTGTTCCTTTTCCGTTAAGTATGGGACTGTGGCAGTAATTTCACCTTCAATCTTGACCCAACCACACATTGGTGTAGCTTTACCATTTCTGAAATATCCGCTCAGTTCCCCCATACTTTTAGGAGCAGCAGACATTTCCAGCGGAAGTGATAAATCCATAACTTCCTGAAAGCGGCTCTGCAGAGATTCCACATCTACTATTTCCGACAGCGCTTCACCGTCAAAACTGGCCGTCTGATAAACATGAACCTCCTGATCCCCCAGCACTGTATAACTGACAAAGAGCTTGCATTCACCTTTAAGTATCGTTGCTCTTTGTCCTCGCAGATTAAATCGTTCCGTCCGCCAGCCGCCAAGTATCCCTACGTCCACTTGTGCAGCCACCCGATTACCCGGTTTTGCGACAGGCACTTGCACTAGTTCAGTTAATTGGTAGGTTGCAGCCTGCTTTTCCACCAACCCTGTCTCTTCATTGAGATAATACGTAAGCTGTTCGATAACTACTTCTACCACTACTTCCCCGGACAAAGCGACTGCTTTTACATCAAGCACCGTCAGTTCCGGCTCGTCAAACTGTGGCACACTACCCGGTAGCGACCATGTTAGGGGTACGCTTATGCTGGTGCTCCCCTCAGCCAAAATCAAAGGCAATACACGATGCAGTCTTTCCTGTTCTTTATTCATCATAAATTCCCCTGCCTTCCGTTGCTATCGTATGCTAAGGACAGACAAAAGTTTACTTATCTAAAAGCCAAGTCTCGCATAAAAAAGACGCTTCGCGTTTTCTATCAACTGACGCGTCTTTTTTATTCCGCTAGGGGCTGCCGCCCCTTCGGCGGGTCTGCGGACCCTGAGCACCCCGCAAGAGTAAGGGGCACGCCCCTTACAAACCCCAACGCATAGGATCGTAGCTTCCCTGAACGATATAATTTCCTATGCTACAAGAAAAAATGTAGCATCAATGATGCTACATTATCCTTTAGGGGGTGCCGGGATAAGAATCTTCTGTCCCGGGAAAATCAAGTTCGGGTCTTTAATTTCTGGATTTGCAGCTAAGAGGGCTGCTACTGTAGTGTTAAAGCGTATAGCAATTTTAAAGAGCGTGTCGCTTTTTTGTACCACATAAACGGTTACGGCAGGAATCGGTTTCACATCACAATCAATGACCACTTCAATCTGAACAAATTCTGTGACTTTTACAAAGATTTCAATCACAGAAGTCTGGCGAATCCGCCTGTGGTCGTAGGGATCGATTTCAAAATCGGTAAACTCTACCCGCGGATAAACCTGAACAACCTGGCCTGGCAAGGCGCCGGGTATGTCTATGAAACTGGTGAAGTGTTCACGGACTTCAAACTCCAGCACTTCAGGAAAATCACCGTCACGGACGAAGTATACTTGTTTGACCAAATCTCCTTCGATCACAACTTTGTTCTCAATTACCCGAGTAACAATGTTTTCAAAACGCGTGTCTGGCGGGCCGGCAATTTTTCTGGCGGGGGCAGGAGCCGTAAGGTCTGCCACAATAGTTTGCTGACGAACTCCTTCGCCAACAACCTGCGACACTTTTAGCAACTCTTTTGTGACTTTTACATCCTTAATGTCGGTGACCACATCAACCTGTACAGTCTCCGTCACTTTGACAAAGATGTCAATGATGGCAGTCTGCTTACCGAAGGCAGGGTCGTA
>JAGXSQ010000065.1 GCA_018333395.1 Dethiobacter sp. | reverse complement strand
TTGAGGAGCGCAAAGATGCGCTCGAAGGTGTCCTGACTAGGAATGCCTGAGGGCAGCTTCAAAAACGTCTTTAGCCAATCTTGCTGTGCTAAGGCGTACTGGTGAATCTGGCTGTAGCTGTTGGCACCGCAAATGACTGCTAGGATGCTGATGACGACGATATCTGCCAGCTCATGTCTAATGCCTCTTGGCTTACGCGGGTCGGGTAGGTCGGTGAAGTGCTTCAATAGTCCAGGAATCTCTATCGCTGTCATCCCTGACTCTACCTCAGCGACTTTGCGGTAGCCCTGCGATCTCCGTGACGAATCTTCACCAGGAGCCATCCCTCGAGGACCGATTGCAACTCGGCCTGACACTCCGGGAGCGTCTCCCCGGTAGGCATAGCCCAGAGTCACTGCCGGAGTGAGGACCAAGGTCTCGCATACCACAACTCCATGTTCCATTTCATAACCCACATCTCCTCGCCACAAACTACCTGCCAGACGTTTTCAGGTTTTTCATTAGAGATTGAACTTCTGTTTGGTCAAGAGGCGCGACTCTGGGCGGCCAGGCATAGGAAAAATCTTCACGCTCCAGCGTCAGGTTCGGGCTGTAGGCCGGGTCATGTAGCAGCAGGCTGCCCCAGCGCTCCTGCATGTAGCGAATTTCACCGGCAAACCTGGCCTGCTTCTCGGGAGTGTCTTCGTAACCGCGGGTGGCGGACTCGTGGTGATAAAGTTCGGCATAAGGCGTCCAGACATTGCGATAGCCCGCCTCGCGCACCCGCAGACAGAAATCAACATCGCCAAAGGCGATTTTAAGGTTCTCTTCCTCCATGCCGCCCACCTGCAAAAAGACGGAGCTCCGCCCAACCATTGCGAGCTCGATGCGGAATCTGATCCTGGCAACCTACAGGCACCACGGATTGTCGCCCCTTTGGGAAGCACGCAGAGCAATATCTTCGTTCACAGGTTGCCAAGCAGCTAGCGCAAGGAGGCAGCCATGCAGGTGATGTATGAGCGCTGTTGTGGTTTGGATGTTCATAAGAAGACGGTGGTGGCATGCGTGCTGACGCCCCAAGGCAAGGAGCTGAAGACGTTCAGCACCATGACCCAGGATCTCCTTGAGCTGGCGGATTGGCTCTTGGTACGACAGGTGAGCCACGTGGCGATGGAATCGAGCGGTGTGTACTGGAAACCGCTGTTCAACCTCTTGGAAGAGCTGGAGCTGAGCGTGATGCTGGTCAACGCGCAGCACGTCAAGGCAGTTCCTGGCCGCAAGACCGACGTCAAAGATGCCGAATGGCTGGCCGAGCTGCTCAGGCATGGACTCCTAAAGGCGAGTTTTGTTCCCGTCAGACCCCAGCGCGAACTAAGAGAGCTGATCCGCTTCCGCCGGAACCTGATCCGCCAGCGTTCGCAAGTGGCGAACCGCATTGTCACCAGCTAAGAGGTAGATGTCGTCTTCGGTCAGCAGCTGACTGCGCAGCAGACACCACTGCAACTCGCACCACAGCAGCTTGGCGTTGAAAAAGCGTTGGACGGTCCGGTAGCTCCCGCCCTTCTCTGTCCAGCGGGAGATGCCCAGCATGGTAACGCGTCCCGTCATCGCCAGCAGCGCCTGAGCAATCAGGCTAAGCTGACGCAGACTCTTCTTGTCGAGGCGCCATGCAAGGCAGTGTAAGGTTGCGCTAACATTGAACATAGGGGTCTCCCTTGGCAGTTGAGTTTGACAGCAACTCTCAATCTACCAGCGGAGTCCCCTTATGCGCGCCCTTGGCGAAGGTATTGAATGGAGATCAAGATTTTCTCGTTGTGCATCATCGACCAGCCTCCAATGGCACTTTCACTTGGCAATTGAGAAGCTGACCGCTGGCCCTAACCCGCGCAAGCGCGAGTGGATAAGCTACGTCGAAGATTTCCTGGCGCTGCCGACGTCGCTCTGGATCACAAGGGGTCCGATACATGGACGTCAACTTAGGTACGTAGATAAAACGATTGCCTTGCGCATAACGATTCCATAACACCCAGTCTTCGAGTGCTTCCATGTCCTCAGGGAGGCCACCCCGTTCAACGAACAGGTTGCGGTCAAAGAGCACCGATTGGATGGGCATAAAGTTGTATTTTGCAAGTATCGTAGAGTCAAACTCCTGTCGCATTAAATCAGGCACACTGTAGGTAAGTTCCCGATAACGCTCTGAAGAGGAAGCCGGATTGTCAGTGACGACCTCACTTGCAAGCGAGTACGCGGCAACAGTATCTGGCTGGTTATACAACGCATTGACCAATACCTCAATGTGATCGCAAAACAGTAAGTCGTCGTCATCAAGGAACAGGCACCAGCGGCCAGTAGATGCCTTAAGGCCCGCATTCCCCGCCGCCGAACGCCCGACCTTTTCGAGAGCGATGAAGCGGATATGCCGCCCGGTAAGAGCCGATATACCTTCTACCACTTCACGCATCGAGCTGCCCCCGTCCTCAACTACTATATGTTCAATCTTTGGGTAGGTCTGGTGGGCGACTGACAACAGTGCTTGGCGCAGGAAAACCTCGCGGCCGCGATAGGTTCGCGTAATCACACTTACCAACGGAGCAGCGTTGTGTAGCGGTGGCACTGGTATAGACGCACCATCGCGGATCATCTCATAATCCCAGTCTCGAAACGGGAAGTGCGCCTTGCTGCGACAACGCGATAATAGTGCTTTTGGGGCCACCCAGGCCAGTTTGAATATGTTGCGAAGCGCCAACCGCCGCGAGCCTGGGAAAACCTCCGATGCCAATACCAGCCGAAGTCCCATTAGAGGCACCGATAGCGCGTCAATCCTATTACCGTACTTCAATCTTATGTAGAGATTTGCAAACGTCGATCCAGCGTATTGAAGAGGTTTAACAGCTTCAAAATGTTCATAGCTGTAGTGATTAACCACAGCGCTTGGACAATATCGAAGTACGAACCCAGCACGCCGTAGTCGATACGATAGCTCGACATCTTCACCGTACATAAAGAGGGTTTCGTCATAGTACCCAACAAGGTTTAGAGCATTTCGCCTTAACAACACACATGCATGCGAGTTCCAATTAGTCGTACCAGTAATAGGATCATAAAATTTCGGATGCTCATAAGGCTTTTGCCGCGCTTCCCAGGCTGCTGAGTTAGCCACATCAGCCATTGCCGTTGCCACCAAGCGTGACAGTGTATCCCTCTCGAATGTGAGATCTATATTTGTAACCAGACAGAACGGTGCATCTCCTGCTTTTATCGCAACATTGTGCCCAGCACCAAAACCCCGATTTGGCATTTGCAGAATTTCGACCGTGTAGCCTGCCTCTTGTAACCTTTTGGTAGCGGCTTGTAAAGCCTCAACCGTTGAGTCGTTTGAGCCGTTGTCAACAAAGCGGATTGTTATGCGAGACTTGGGATAGTCAATAGTGAGCAAGCTTTTAACGAAGCCCTTTACCCAGCGACTACTGTTATAAGTTACCACACCAATATCAATGTTGGGCAGCTCAACTTCGGGTAGTTTAGCAATTAGCGGATCATGAGTAGGCGTTTCGCGCGTAAACGCCCAGCGCTCAGCGATAATTGCGTCAAGCGCTTCAGGGTTAGCAGTGGAATCTGCTCTATGGCCTGAAAGGCTGAATAGTCGAGAGAATTGTCGCTTAAAAAAAAACGAGAGGTTTTTGGGTACTAATACCCCTGTGCTAGTCCAAACATGCCTAACGATGCGCCATGCAGTGATTAGATCGCCACGCAAAAGATGACCTAAAAATCTTAATGGCGCCGTGAGGCGCCACGAGGCACTACGCCTCATAGATGAAACGAGTGCAGCAGCCGCGTCCCGCTCGGCTACGGCCGTTTGCAAACTGCTGATCCACCCATCCCGCTCGGCTACCGCCTGGTTGAGGCTGGCAACCCACCCGTCCCGCTCGGCTACGGCCGTTTGCAAACTGCTGATCCACCCATCCCGCTCGGCTATGCCCTGGTTGAGCGATATAATCTGTGCTTCCCGCTCGGCCATAATTTGACTAAGGCTGGCGATCTGTGTGCCAGCTTCCTGAGTTGAAGAGAGTAGCCCGCTAACCCGTGCTTGTAACTGAGCTTCTTGTTCGCGTAAAGGGCGTAGGTCATCATTTTTCTCCTTCTCCGCCACTGTCCGGGTACTAGCCTTGCCGACCCGCACACTTTTCCGCAACGGTAACCGGAACCACTTTCCTATCCGCTTCAATTGATCGCCAACCACTCGTATTGGTTTGGATAGCCGCCAACTCCTCGAACGTAGAATCGCGGCGATTTGCCCGTCCCGCGCACTCAGCTCGCCCTGGAGCTGCTGCACCAGCTGCTCCTGCGCCGCCAGTTGCTGGCTTAGCCGCTCCTGGGTTGCTTGTAGTTGAGCTTGGGCCTGCGCGATAGCCTGCTCCCGCTCGGCAACCACTTGGTTGAGGCTGGCAATCCGCCCATCCCGCTCGGCTATGCCCTGGTTGAGGCCGGTGAGCTGGGCTACCGACTCCTGCGCTGAAGCCAACAGCTTGCTGACCTGCCCCTCGCGCTCAGCCAGAGCCTGGCTGAGCCGCGCTAGCTGCTCCTGGCGCTCACTTACCGCCTGGTTGAGCGCAGCAAGCTGCCCGTCCCGCGCACTCAGCTCGCCCTGGAGCTGCTGCACCAGCTGCTCCTGCGCCGCCAGTTGCTGGCTTAGCCGCTCCTGGGTTGCTTGTAGTTGAGCTTGGGCCTGCGCGATAGCCTGCTCCCGCTCGGCAACCACTTGGTTGAGGCTGGCAATCCGCCCATCCCGCTCGGCTATGCCCTGGTTGAGGCCGGTGAGCTG
>JAGXSQ010000064.1 GCA_018333395.1 Dethiobacter sp. | reverse complement strand
CGTACTTTGTCAGGCCTCTGCCTTGTCTTTTGCTGATCAAGCCATCGGTAGACGGTTTGTTCACTTATCCCTAGGTCTTTCGCCACGCTGGCGACGCTCCGCCCGTTGTCCAACACTAAGTGGACAACACCATCCTTGAACTCCTTGTTATACCGCTTTTCTGTCTTTGCCATTTATCTCGCCCTCCACAAGAGTATTTTATCTCACTCTTGTGTGTCCAGCAAATCGGGTATGGGTCAATTTAGTAACTTTGTTGGGTGGTTGGACAAGATGAGTATCGCAAGAAAGCACAACATTTTTTGGCATATCACTATCTATAAGCAAGGAGAGAAATTTATGCTCCATTGCATGAGAGGTTATGAAAGTATAGACCTAACGCAATACCTTTTATCGCCTGCGGACACAGTTAAATCGTACAGGAACACCTGATTGGTTAAGGGGTGGCTAAAAAGAAGGGAGGCTTAACAGATGCAACTTAACTTTCAAGGCGAGGTTTTGACTCCAATGTTTCTTGGGAGCGCTGATTCCGGGGGCGAACCGGAGTTGCGGGCTCCTTCGGTACGCGGCGCGCTCCGTTACTGGTTGCGGGCGTTGGCTGGTGGTATTCGCTGGGCAGACGACATCAATGTCAGAGAAACTAATCTCGAAAAAGTTAAACAAGAAGAACGTACCCTTTTCGGCAGTACAGACAGGCGTTCACCTGTTTCTGTGTTGGTGATTCCGGAGGAACAAAAAACTTTTCCCCAATTTAAGAGGGAACGCGCTGGCAAAGATTATTTGTGACATAATATCACTTAAAATGTGATATGGTGGTGGGAAAAATGACTCCGAAACTTTTTCCGGTAGGGAAACCAGTGCCAAGTGAGGATATTGTAGACAGGGACGAATTTATTGTAAGACTGGTTATGCGTCTTCCAGAAGGGCAAAGCGTAATGCTGGCCGGTCCACGCCGGATTGGGAAAACGTCTCTTGCTCTTGAAGTTTTACAGCGACTGAAGAACAAGGGCTTCTACACTGTTGTTGTGGATCTGTTCCGGGTCGGGGGCAAGAAAGATCTCGCAGAGGCGATTGTTAAAGGCTGCTTTGCTAATCGTACGGGGACACGCGCTCTTTTGGCCTATTTTACTGTAGGCGCCAAAAGGTTAGTATCTTCGGTTAAGTTGTCGGTTGAACTGGAAGATTTTAGAGTTGAGTTTGGCCTGCCACATTTGACGGAGGACGAAGATGAAATTCTGAAGCATGCGCTGGAGCTGCCGGAAAAACTTGCCTTGCACGACGGAAAGAAATTAGTAATTCTCTTTGATGAATTTCAAGAGGCATCTTCAATAGCCGGTCCGGGCATTTACAAACTTATGCGGGCATACTTCCAGGCTCAACAGCACACCACGTATTTTTTTCTTGGCTCACAGGCCAGTATTATGAGAGAGTTATTTGGCAGTCGGAAACATGCGCTATATCGTTTTGCGCAAACTCTCGCTATTCCGCCTGTTCCTAAAGAAGCTTGGGTCAGCTATATTGCAGATAAGTTTGCCTCAAGGGATATCCAGACTGAAGAAACTTTACTGGAACGTATCGTTGACCTCACGGGTGGACATCCACAGGATATTATGTTGTTATGCTCAGAAGTTTACTACGTGTTGCTGGATGCCGCGAAAAGCACTGTCACCAGGGGGGCGGTGGATGTCGCTTATCAGAGGACCTTTGAGATGCTGACCCCGCTATTCAGCGAAATGTGGGTAGAAGCCGGTGCAAAAAAGAGAGCTCGTGAGATATTATTTAGCCTGGCGGAGGAGAATAAACCGTACCTTGGACTACATCCCAACGAGGCCAAGAGAACCTTGGACTGGCTTGTTAAGCAGGGGTTCATTGAGAACGTAGCAGAGGTAAATATGTGTTTACAGAACCAATGTTTGCAGCCTGGCTCCTTAAGTATAATTAACTTACAGCAGAGGGTGGCAGGAGATTTCCTATGAACCTGATCATCAATAACTACGGCACCTTTCTCGGCAAAACCAGCGAGCGGCTGGTAGTCAAAGAAGGCGGGAAAGTGGTACAAGAAGTACCTTTCTTTGACCTGACCCAAGTTACCATTACCACAGGCGGCACCTCCCTATCGAGCGATGCCATCCGCATGTGTATGGAACATGGGGTGCAAATCAATTTCCTGTCCAGCACCGGGCAGCCCTATGCCAAAATCAGCTCACCGCAATTGACGGCCACCGTTCAGACCAGACGGGAACAACTGATGGCCTACCTAGACCAGCGTGGAATCATATTAGCCAACGCCTTTGTTACCGGAAAGATTAAAAACCAAGTCAACACCCTCAAGTACTTTGCCAAACATCGCAAAGAGGCTAAAAGAGAAAGCTATGAACAGGTAATGTCCGCAGCTGCTAAAATGGGCGCCATACTGAAGGATTTAGAAACTTATCAGGGTCAGAACATTGACGAGGTAAGAGGACAATTCCTTTCTGTGGAAGGGAGAGCCTCCGCCATTTACTGGCAGCAGGTGGCCTCCATCCTGGAAGGAAAAGTAGACTTCCCCGGCCGGGAGCACCGCGGCGCTGAAGACCCGTTCAATTCCATGCTTAATTACGGCTACGGCATCCTTTACGCTCAGCTTTGGAGCGCCATTCTGCTGGCGGGACTCGAACCCTTTGCCGGCTTTATGCATGTAGACAGGCCGGGGAAACCATCGCTTGTTCTTGACCTGATTGAGGAGTTTCGCCAGCCTGTGGTGGATAGAACGGTAATAGCTATGTTCAGCAAAGGCTGCAAAGTGCAGCTTGAAGAAGGCAAGCTTTCCGCCGATACCCGCAAAGAGTTGGCCGCCAAAATATTGGCCCGTCTTGACGACACAGAAAGCTACGACGGTAAAAAGCACAAGCTGTCTACAATAATCCAGCGTCAAGCCAGGAGCCTCGGCACTTTTGTGCGCGGCGAGGGGAAGTACCGTCCTTTTGTGGGGGGATGGTAGTGCAAACCCTAGTCATTTTTGATATTCCAGACGACAGGATTCGGAATAAAATTGGCGTGGCCTGCAAGGATTACGGCTTGGAACGTATCCAGTACAGTGCCTTCTTAGGCGAGATCAACCATAATCGTCGCGACGAACTCCGCCAACGTCTGCGGCGCACTCTCGGCCAAAAAGCCGGCAACATCCAAATTTATCCCCTTTGTGAAAAAGACGTCCGCCTGAAAATCGAAATCATCAACCACAAAGGTGACGCAAAATGATACCTTTGCGCGTTTCTGATTTAAAGCAATACATTTACTGCCCACGCATTATCTACTTCTACTATGTCTTGCCCATCCCGCGCCGTGTTACCAAAAAAATGGAGTATGGCCGGCTTGAGCACTTTGAAGTTAAGCAACTGGAGAAAAGAAGAAAGTTAAAAGCCTACGGCCTTCTGGACGGCGCCAGGGATTTTCAGGTATTTGTGCAGTCTTCACGCTTGGGGCTGCATGGCCTGCTAGATATGACCATCACCACCGCCTCCGGGGAAATCTATCCGGTCGAGTTTAAGCACAGTATCAGCAAAAAAGGCTTGCATCAGAAATACCAGCTTGCCGCCTATGCCATGCTGCTGGAGGAAAAATTTCATAAGCCGGTCCGCTACGGCTTCTTGTACCTGATTCCCACTAAAACAGTAATTCCCCTGGAAATCACCGTCAGCATGCGGGAACACGTCAAAAAAGCCTTATCCGCCATCCGCAACTTAATTGCCAGTGAAAAAATCCCTCTCTATGTCCGCTCTAGGCAGCGTTGCACCGACTGTGAGTTTAAAAATTACTGCGCCGATTTGGAGTGAAAGTTATGTATTTTCTCACCGATGACGAACGAAAAAAACTCTTAAAAAGCTACATCCCCAAGTCACGTGAACAAGGAGTAGCTGAAGAGTTGCGCGGCTGGAACTGGCATCAGCCGCCGCTTGAACCCATCTACGATGTTCGGCTGCCACTGTATCAGATAGCAGGCAAGTATTGCGGCAGCGGACGTGACCTTTATCTCAACCGTGTGGAACGGAAAAAAGCCGCTGCCAATATGGCCATGAAACGCGGCTCCATGTTCCATGAACTGATTGTTCAGACCCTTGTCCAGACCAAGAAGCTAATTTACCTGCACAATGTGAATGCCGAGGCAGTTCTGTCCGAGTTAACCACGCTTTTACCACGATTTTTAGAGCGTTTCACGGAACTCAGCCAGCAAATTCCTGACATCAGGGAGCAGGTTACGCAAATCTTCAACTACATGTTCAGCCTTATTTCTTCACGACTTCAGGAGACGTTGGCCCGCCAACCATACATCGGAGAAGATTCTTTAGCTTCCCAAGTTATCCCCTTTGTCCTGGAACAAAAGCTGGACGGAACCTTTCTCGGCCTAAGTGCCAACCTCAGTTCCGATGCCTTTGTCTTTTCCGAACCGATGATTATGGACTTAAAGTTTGGTCCCCGGGAACCTTTCCACCGCCTGACAACCACCGGATATGCTCTTGTCATGGAAGCAATTTTCGAGTATCCTATAAATGTGGGTTGCATAGTCTACGGCGAGTTCAAGAACGGCCGTCTCCATATTCAGAAAGACTTTCACATTATCAACGATGAACTGCGCCAGTGGTTTATCGAAGAAAGGGATGAAAAGATGAGGATGGTCTACGACGAAATTGATCCAGGAAAGTCCGACAATTGTCAAAAGACTTGCCCCTACTATGCCTGCTGCCATTGATGTCCGATCTCCCCGAACAGCTAAGAAGGCTATAGTTCGCAGATACCCACCCTTTTTCAGCAGAAAATCCATCTTCGGTTTTTTGCGCAGGTCCGAACAGGTTTGGATGAATAAAAACACAGTATTCATCGGCAATCCAACCTTCACACCGTACTCGGTTACACCGATTACCCCGACGAATAGGGGACTGAAACGTGATTACGTCTGATATGCGGAAATGCGGTATCCGCGTTACACCGATTACCCCGACGAATAGGGGACTGAAACTCTTAAAATCGCTATATGTACGGGGCTTGTGTTGCTGTTACACCGATTACCCCGACGAATAGGGGACTGAAACCTCTTTTCTACTGGGGTATTCCTCTCCTTCTCTTCGTTACACCGATTACCCCGACGAATAGGGGACTGAAACATTAGTATTAGCTCGCCCTCGATCCGCGCCGGGAGGGTTACACCGATTACCCCGACGAATAGGGGACTGAAACCTTCTCACGCTTACAGATAGGGTTCGCGGTAGATTGTTACACCGATTACCCCGACGAATAGGGGACTGAAACCGGACCAATACATTCTCCGTTCAGTCAACGTGCGTGTTACACCGATTACCCCGACGAATAGGGGACTGAAACTCCCGGACCTGCTCAGGCGCGGCGTCGACTGCTACATGTTACACCGATTACCCCGACGAATAGGGGACTGAAACGTGCGGCTGTGGCGCCCTGTTCCGCAAGCTGCTTCTGTTACACCGATTACCCCGACGAATAGGGGACTGAAACCACCTACAAGGGCGCTGATAGGCGAGGCTGGCCCAGGTTACACCGATTACCCCGACGAATAGGGGACTGAAACATCTTGCCCTCCGCAAATGCTTTAGCTGCCTGTTCCTGTTACACCGATTACCCCGACGAATAGGGGACTGAAACAGCACTGATAAGGTGCGGCGGGTCGAAAACAACCAACTGTTACACCGATTACCCCGACGAATAGGGGACTGAAACCAAATGTTGTTATACGCCCTAGGCGCTCTGGCAGAGGTTACACCGATTACCCCGACGAATAGGGGACTGAAACTCCCTCTGATTAAGCAGTTACGCCGTGTTCGATGCGGTTACACCGATTACCCCGACGAATAGGGGACTGAAACATCCCCTGTGGCCCAGCGAAGATGGGCATATAGTCATGTTACACCGATTACCCCGACGAATAGGGGACTGAAACAGGGTGAAGAGCTGCCCCTGGTCATACAGCTTTTGTGTTACACCGATTACCCCGACGAATAGGGGACTGAAACCTACCATGCAACAATTTGGCGGATTCGTTCAGGGAGTTACACCGATTACCCCGACGAATAGGGGACTGAAACTTTTTGGCTAAGATTTCTTGCTGCTGCTTGATAAGCGTTACACCGATTACCCCGACGAATAGGGGACTGAAACTTCAAAGTGTCCTGCAAATGCTGTGGCCACTGCAAGAGTTACACCGATTACCCCGACGAATAGGGGACTGAAACCGGTTACTTCTCTGCCATTAACCTTTAGTACTACCTCGTTACACCGATTACCCCGACGAATAGGGGACTGAAACGGTATTCTTCTTCATCGTTCATGATGGATTCCAATTGTTACACCGATTACCCCGACGAATAGGGGACTGAAACGAGGATGCGATAACAGAGGGATGCCCATGGAAGAAGTTACACCGATTACCCCGACGAATAGGGGACTGAAACTTTATCATCAGTGCTGATGTGGCTGCTGTGTATCTCGTTACACCGATTACCCCGACGAATAGGGGACTGAAACAAGGTTTAAATTCCCGCTTCTTTTTATGCCGGTCCTCCGTTACACCGATTACCCCGACGAATAGGGGACTGAAACAATGCTGTAAAATATTTTTGTCTCCTCACAATTTTTCACAATTTTTATGCGATTGCCCTGGCAGACATGCACGGCGAATTCATGAAGAAATATATTAGGATATTATACCAAGTAATGGTATAATGCACGAACGTGAAAAGTAACTAACTGCGCAATAAGAAGTATTGCTGAGTATTTAAGCAAAAATCAAAGCATATAGAATCTAATTAATGATAATGTTCCTGGACAACCAAATATAAGTAAGATATGCTATTGGTCAGAAGTATGTCTGGAGGGATACTGATGAGCAATGGCATATATCAGGGGAAATTTTTCGATTATTTTGGGAGTATAAAGGATACAAGGCAAGAAGGAAAAGTATGGCATAAATTGATCGATATTCTCTTCATCGTGGTTAGTGGAATCATTTGCGGATACGATGAATGGGACATGATCCATGAATGGGCAAGTGCCCCAGCGAGCCAAAAGTGGTTAAATAAGTATGTCACTTTAGCTAATGGAATTCCCTCCTTATCTACAATCAAAAGAGGATTTGGCGTTCTTGATTCTAATGAATTTTCAACTTGTTTTATCGAATGGATGAGGGATTCTCTCGAACTGCCTGATAAAGATGTGGTATCATTGGACGGAAAAACATTAAGGGGCTCAAAGGATTTAACCAAGGAAACGAAGGCGCTGCATATGGTAAGTGCTTTATGCCACTCACGTGGGCTGGTTATCGGACAAACAAAAACGGATGAAAAAAGTAATGAAATTACGGCGATCCCGGAACTATTAGATCAGTTGTATATTGAGGGCTGCATTGTCACGATTGATGCAATGGGCCTCCAAAAAAAGATTGTAAAAAAAATTGTTAATGATAATAAGGCAGAATATGTAATCACCTTAAAAGGGAATCAGGGAACGCTTCAGCAGGAAGTCGAAGATTATTTCAATGTGCTTGAGCAAACGGGTGAGTTAGAAAACATCCAGAGGCAGCCAGCTCAAAAACTTGCGAATCTATCCGATGAGAACAATGGCATCCATGTTCACAGCACGTTAGACAAAGGACATGGCCGTATTGAAAAACGAACCTACTTCTATGAAACAGATCTTTCTTGGATGGTAGATGCCAAACGTGACTGGGAAAAGTTAACAGGTATTGGAATGGTCGTTCGGGAAGTGGAGTCTATGAAGAATCCAGACAAAAAAACCAAGGAGACCGCTTACTATGTCAGTAGCGTCAACAACGTTACTGATTTTGCCAAGGCTGCTCGTAGTCATTGGGGTGTAGAAAGTATGCATTGGAGCATGGATGTTGTCTTTGGAGATGACCGCAACCAAACTCGAGCAGGAGTGGCGGCGCAAAATTTGGCGATTGTTAAACGCATGGTGTTCAACACACTCAAGAACGAAACCTGTATTCAACCCAAAAAAAGTAAAAACAAGAAGCGGATTGTGGCGGCAACAGATCCTGCCTATCGAGATGTTTTGATTAATTTAAGTTTTAAAGAGCGTTGATCAATCAAATCGTACTAAAAAGAGGTGCTCAATAGAGGCGAAGAAGACTGTCCGTTTCCGCTATGGGATGGCTGGTTTTACTACGACCAAATACTGATGAGTAGGAGTTATTAGTCACCTGTCTTAGACATAAAGTCAGCAATATCAAGGACTGAACAATCATTATACAGATTTTAAAAACGCTTTTCCGTAAAAAGATGGAATTATATGGGTTCATGAATTCGCCGTGGGCAGACATGGAATTGCGCTTCCCTTTTCGCGGGGCATATGCTATAATATGGGGCAGTGTGCCAAGCGCTTAGGTTCTGCGTCTTCTCCAGGGCTGCTCCTATGGAGACGGTGAAGGCAATAGGCGCGGGTCAGGCCGGAGGCATTCTACTGGAGCATGTGAGGAGGTTTTAATTCAAGATGTACAGAATAGCAGTCATCCCTGGCGACGGGACAGGCCCAGAAGTGATCCGTGAAGGGCTGAAAGTTTTGGAAGCTGTCAGCACATCGGCCGGTCTTAGCTTTGAATTCACTACTTATGACTTGGGTGGTGAACGTTATAAACGGACTGGCGAGATTCTGCCCGACAGCGTTTTGGCAGAATTTCGCCAGTTTAACGCTATTTACCTGGGGGCTATTGGGCATCCCGACGTAAAGCCGGGAATTTTAGAAAAAGGGTTATTGCTGAGGTTGCGTTTTGAGCTGGATCAGTATGTCAATTTAAGGCCGGTGAAGCTTTTCCCCGGGGTGGAGACACCTTTAAAAGACAAAGGTCCTGACGATATTGACTTTGTTATTATCAGAGAAAATACAGAGGGGCTCTATGCTGGCGCTGGCGGCACTCTACGTAAAGGCACTGCCGATGAGGTGGCTATCCAGGACTCTATCAACACCCGTAAAGGCGTGGAGCGCTGCCTGAGATATGCTTTTGTATATACCCGAAACCGCAGCAAAAGAAAAAAGCTGACTCTTTGCGCTAAGACAAATGTGCTCACCTACGCTTCAGATCTTTGGGAGCGTGTTTTCCATGAGGTGGGTGAACGGGACTTCCCGGATATTGCCCGTGATTATGCCCATGTCGATGCGACGGTAATGTGGATGGTTAAAAATCCAGAATGGTTTGATGTAATTGTTACCGATAATATGTTTGGCGATATTATTACAGATCTGGGCGCCATTATCCAGGGTGGAATGGGCATTGCGGCCGGCGGCAACATTAACCCGGAAGGTGTTTCCATGTTTGAACCTATCGGTGGTTCAGCACCCAAGTATACGGGGCTGAATGTAGTGAACCCGCTAGCGGCCATTGGTGCGGCTGCCCTGATGCTCGGAACACTAGGACAGGGTGAGGCGGCGGCGCGGATTGAAAATGCTATCCAAACTGTTTGTGCGCGGCACTTGCAGAGCTTAGCGGCGGGTAAGATGGGCTATGGCACATCGGATGTTGGCGATTTGGTAGTCAAGTACCTGTAAAATAAAAGCTTGATTTCAGGCCAGGTGATTTTTGTTTGTCCGTAGCAGGGGCTGGAGTATTCATCGCCTCCGTTTGATGCTTTTCCAGTGCGAAATCTAAGTTCCTCTCTTTTCTAGGGGTATATATGGTACATAAAAATCCATAAAAGTACAGCTACAATTAAGGAGGATGAACTTATGTTGAAGAGTAAACTTTACTATGATGTTGATGCCAACCTTGATTTTCTGCAGGGCAAGAAAATTGCTGTAGTAGGCTACGGAAGTCAGGGACATGCGCAGGCGCAAAACTTGAGAGACAGTGGGCAGGATGTCAAAATCGGTCTCTATAGAAATGGTAAATCATGGAGCGTAGCGGCAAAAGATGGCTTTGATGTCCAGTCAGTGGCAGAAGCAACGCGGTGGGCTAATATTGTCGTCATCCTGACCGGCGACAGTATGCAAGCAAGTGTTTTTAAAGAGGAAGTTTTGCCTAATCTCTCAGATGGCGACGCTTTAGTTTTTTCTCATGGGTTTAACATCCTTTACAACCAGATTGTTCCTCCGGAAAACATTGACGTTTTTATGGTCGCGCCTAAAAGTCCGGGCCACTTGGTCAGGAGGATGTACCAAGAAGGTGCTGGCGTGCCAGGATTGTTTGCTGTTTACCAAGACTATAGCGGTAAGGCAAGGGATTACGCCCTAGCTTATGCCAAAGCCGTTGGTTGCACAAGGGCAGGTTTGATGGAGACTACCTTCCGGGAGGAAACCGAAACGGACCTCTTTGGCGAGCAGGTAGTGTTATGTGGAGGCGTGACGGAGCTTATAAAGGCAGGATTTGATACGCTGGTGGATGCTGGGTATCAGCCGGAAGTTGCTTATTTTGAGTGCCTGCATGAGCTCAAATTGATCATTGATATGGTCTATGAGGGCGGGTTAAAGTGGATGCGTCACTCTATCAGTGATACTGCCGAGTTTGGAGATCTGACCCGGGGTAAGCGGATTATCACAGCAGAGACTCGTCAGGAAATGAAAAAGATCTTAGCTGAAATTCAAACCGGGCAATTCAGTACAGAGTGGGTAACAGAAAACCTTGCTGGCCGCCCGCGGTTTAATGCTCTAAGACGGATTGAAAATGAATTGCTACTGGAGAAAGTTGGCGACGAGTTAAGGGCGATGATGCCTTGGCTTAAAAAAGCCCGCTAGGTCAGGAGATCTTTCTCTCCTACCTTTTACACACACGGCCATGGCAGGGGTTTGCCGCCGCCAAAATTAGGCCCTGCCTGTTATCGTCGGTTCTGCTTTGCGCTTCTAAAGAGCGTGGCAACAGCGGCTTTTACCAAAGGGCGTTGTTGTTTAATTAAAGAAAGAAGCTACCTACCGCCCCGCAAAGTCTTTTATGTAACCGGTCGGGTGACGCAGATGTTGCCGCCTGGCCGTTTTTTTGTTACAATCCGGATAGGTGAGAGTATTGATGAAAGAAGTGGCCTCATGAAGCTTAGAAAGGGAGATCTGCTGGTCATCACGCTTGTTCTTCTGGCAGCGGCGCTGCTTTTTGTCTCCAGACATTTCCCGCAAGACGCCGAATCTAGGCTACTGCGTGTCGAACTGGACGGGCAGCTTATGGACGAAATCTTTTTCGACACCAGCACTAGAAAGAGCTTTGCTGTCAGGATGCCTGCCGGAGAGGCCACCGTGGAAATTGCCGACGGGCGCGTCCGCGTCTTGGAGATGCCCCGTGAAGTTTGCCCGCTTGGCCTTTGTTCCTCGGTAGGTTGGGTGGAGCAGTCGGGCGATGCTATAGTCTGTCTGCCCAACAGGTTGGTCCTGACCGTGCTCGGCGGTTCGGCCAATGAACTCTGGGACTCTTTGGATGGGGTTACGGAATAGAGTGCGAAAAATAACGCTACTTGTTAGCGCCTGTCTGCTGGGAAGGCCTACCAAATACAACGGTGGAGATAATTTTTGCCCGTGGGTGGGAGCTCTGCAGGAGAGGGCTGTCCTTGTTCCCGTCTGTCCTGAGCAGCTGGGCGGGCTACCTACACCGCGCCCTCCAGCCGAAATTACCGGTGGGGACGGCTACGACGTCCTGGCAGGGCGGGCGCAGGTCGTGACGGTAGCTGGCGTGGTTGTAACGGACGCCTATTTGCGTGGTGCCGTTGAAGCAGGGCGCTTGGCTGCTGCAATGGGCGCTACTGCAGCGCTGCTCAAGGCGCGCAGCCCTTCCTGCGGTAACAGACAGATTTATGACGGGAGTTTCAGCGGACAGCTTCGAAACGGTCCAGGGGTGACGGCAGCGCAGCTTTTAGCGGGAGGGCTGCCTGTTTTCCATGAGGAAGAACTGGCAGCCCTCCAAACCTGTCTAGACTTGGCTGGCAGGTTGACATAGGCCTGGAATTTTGCTACGATGAAGCCAATTCAAAAGGGGGCGGCTTGCTTGCATCGGAATAAGTTCGCTAGGGAAGGCATCACCTTTGATGACGTATTGCTAGTTCCGGCCAAATCGCGCGTCCTGCCGTCAGATGTGGACGTCCTCACCAACCTGACACAAAAAATCCGCCTTAGCATCCCGCTGATGAGTGCCGGGATGGATACGGTTACGGAGTCGAGGATGGCTATCGCCATGGCCAGGGAAGGCGGTGTCGGCGTTATCCACAAGAATATGCCCATTGAAAAGCAAGCTGCTGAAGTTGATCGTGTTAAGCGTTCCGAGCACGGCGTTATTACTAACCCTTTCCATCTTTCGCCGGACCACACTATCAATGACGCTGCCGCTCTGATGGAGCGCTATCGGATCTCAGGTGTGCCGATTACCATCAAAGGCAAACTGGTGGGCATTATTACTAACCGCGACCTGCGCTTTGAGCAAAACTTTGGCCGCCTCATCAAGGACGTAATGACGAAGGATCGGCTGGTGACAGCACCGGTTGGCACAACGCTCGGCCAGGCCCAGGAAATCCTGCAGCGTTACAAGATAGAAAAACTGCCGATCGTAGACGAGAACTTCATGCTCAAAGGCTTGATTACTATTAAAGATATCGAAAAAGCAATCCAGTACCCCCGTTCAGCGAAGGATGGCAATGGCCGCTTGCTGGCGGCGGCTGCCGTAGGCGTTGGCACCGATACGCCGGAGAGGGTACGGGCGCTGGTACGTGCCGGTGTGGATGTGATTGTGGTTGATACGGCTCACGGCCACTCCGTCGGGGTGTTAACAGCAGTGGAAAAAATTAAGCGCGAGTTTCCGGCTGTGGCGGTGGTAGCCGGCAATGTGGCCACCGGCGAGGGGACACGCGAACTGATAGAGGCCGGTGCCGATGCTATCAAGGTCGGCGTCGGGCCGGGCTCCATCTGTACCACCAGGGTGGTGGCTGGCATCGGTGTGCCGCAGGTTACTGCTATTTGCGATGCAGCAGTGGCTGCCGCACCGCACAACATTCCCATCGTTGCCGATGGGGGCATCAAATATTCCGGTGATATTACCAAGGCTATCGGTGCGGGAGCCGATGTGGTGATGATTGGCAGTCTCTTTGCCGGGACAGAGGAAAGTCCTGGCGAGATCGAAATCTTCCAGGGTCGAAGCTATAAGGTTTATCGCGGCATGGGGTCCATCTCGGCCATGAAAGATGGGAGCAAGGATCGCTACTTCCAGGAGGACGAGCAGAAGCTGGTTCCCGAAGGGATTGAGGGTCGCGTTCCCTACCGCGGCACGGTGGCCGACACCGTCTATCAGTTAGTGGGCGGGTTGCGTGCCGGCATGGGTTACTGTGGTGTCAAGGATATCTCTGAACTGAAGATGAAGACTGAGTTTATGCGCATCACCAGCGCCGGTCTGCGGGAAAGCCATCCCCACGACGTGCATATCACAAAAGAAGCGCCCAACTACACGCTGTCCTGAGTTTGTTAAGGCCTAAAGATATGGAACACCATCGCCTGCCCCTCTGGGAAGCTGTTATGGATCACGCTGCGGTCTCCCGGATTCGTCTGCACTTGCCTGGCCACGGCGGCGGACCGGGGTTGCCTCCTGAACTGCAGAAATTGTGCCCCGAGTATGCCCGGATGGATCTGACCGAGTTGCCTGGCCTCGATGATTTGCACAGCCCTGCCGGACCGATACGGGAGGCCGAGGCGATGGCGGCCGACCTGTTTCGGGCGCGGCAAAGTTTTTTTTTGGTCAATGGCAGCACGGCCGGGGTTCTAGCCATGGTGATATCAACTTGCGGGCCGGGCGAAACTTTGCTGATGCCGCGCCAGGCTCATGTTTCTGCGTACCATGCCCTTATTCTCTCCGGGGCGTGGCCTTCTTTTCTTCCGGTAGCAACGGACGGGAAGGGCTTTCCGCTCAATGTGACGGCCGCGGCGGTAGAGCAGGCTTTTAGCCGTCATCCGGCGGCCAAGGCGCTGCTCGTTACGAGCCCCAGTTACTTCGGAGTTTGTGCCGATCTGGCGTCGATTGCCGACATCACACGCCGCCATGGAGCACTCTTTCTGCTGGACGAGGCCCACGGGGCGCACCTTGACTTTCATCCGGACAGGGCGGCTGTCGGGCGGAGCGCCGACCTGCGCGTCCAGAGCTGGCACAAGACTCTGGGCGCGCTAACACCGGGAGCCCTCCTGCACCGGCACGGCGATACGGTTGACCCGGCCCGCCTGCGTGCTACGCTTCGCTGGGTACAGACCAGCAGCCCTTCCTACCCTGTGCTGCTTTCGCTTGACGCCGTCAGAAAGAGGATGGCCCTCACGGGTCACCAAGTCATGGCGGAGCTTTATCAGAAGGCCGCGTTCCTGCGGGAGAAGTTGCGGCAAAGCTTACCGCTGCTGGAGAGCGATGCTCTCGGGCAGCATGGTTTCGGGCTTGATATTTTACGGATAACGGTTTTTTGCGGGCAGGCCGCCGTTGATGGTCTGCAGGCGGCGCGGCTACTGGCGCGGCAAGGCATTAACGTAGAGCTCTCCGACAAAGGCCACCTGCTGTTGGTGGTGGGTCCTGGCTTTAGCAGTCAGGAAGCGGTTACGGTGGCAGATGCTTTTGACCGTCTGCCGCGGGAGCAGGTAGGGGCAGTGGGCCTTCCTTACCCGCTGCCGGAACCGCAGGTTGCTGTTTTACCGCGAGAGGCGGCTTTCGCGTCGGCGGAGTCCGTCCCGCTAGCGCAGGCGGAAGGAAGAATCGCTGCGGCACTGGTCGATATTTTCCCACCGGGAATCCCTGTACTTGCTCCTGGCGAAAAAGTTACTCAGCAGGTGCTTGATTGTTTGGCTGCGGCACAGGAAGCAGGGATGGTGTTGCGTGGCCTGGAGTTACAGGGAAATCTGCGTGTTGTTTGCGGGAGGTGAAACACTGCTTGAATGGCCGGGGATATTTTATCAGTCTGGAAGGGCCGGACGGTGCGGGTAAAACGACACAGCTGGCCCGGCTGGCGGCGTCGGTGCAGGCGATGGGGTTGCCGGTAATTTGTGCGCGGGAGCCGGGGGGGACAGCTCTTGGAGATGCTGTCAGAGCGATTTTACTGGATCCGGTGTACCGCGAGATGACGGCGTTTGCGGAAGTGTTTCTTTACGCTGCGGCGCGTGCCCAGCTGCACCAAGAGGTTATCAGGCCCGCCTTGCGGCGTCGTGAAGTGGTTCTGTGTGACCGCTACCTTGATTCCAGCCTAGCCTACCAGGCGTATGGCGGTGGGGTTGACGAGGACTTTGTGCTAGAAGTGAACCTGAAGGCCACGGAGCGGCAACTGCCGAACCACACTTTTTTGCTGGACTTGTCGCCGGAGACGGGGCTGGCGCGTCGTGCCGGCTGCAGCAGAGATCGTATAGAGCTTAAGCCTCGGGAGTTCCATCGCCGTGTCCGGGAGGGCTTTCTGTCACTGTCGGCACGTTTCCCTGAGCGCATTACGGTGGTTGATGCTTCTCTTACGGAGGATGAGGTGGCGGCCTTCATCTGGCGGCAATGCCAGCCAGCTTTACAAACCCTGTTGGACAGGCCATCTTTGTGATATAATAAACGGAGGTGAGAGGCGTGGAGAAGCTTTATCAGCAGCACATTTTCCAAGCCTTGCGTGCCTCCATGTCGGCAGGACAGGTTGTCCACGCCCATCTTTTTTACGGACCGGCGGGAACAGGAAAAAAGACCTTGGCTGGCGCGTTTGCCCAGGCTTTGAACTGTGACCGCTTCCCGGAGGGGCCGTGTGAGATATGCGTCTCCTGTTGCAAAACGGCCCGCCGCAGCCATCCCGATGTCCACTGGATTTTTCCGGACGGAAAAGCACTCCGGATTGAGCAGGTGCGACAGGTTGTAAAAACTGCTTGCCTGAAACCCCGGGAAGGGCGCTTCCAGGTTTTCATCTTTGATGCTACGCAGGCCATCACTCCAGAGGCGGCCAACAGCGTGCTAAAAACGCTGGAAGAGCCGCCGCCGGCCACCGTCTTTATCCTGCTGGCCGAGAAGCTTGGGCTATTGCCGCTGACTGTCATTTCACGCTGCCAGAAGTTTGCTATGCGCCACCTAGCTGCGCCAGAGATGAACGGGCTGCCGGAGGGGGAAAACCAGGGCTTGCCACTGACAGCGGAGGCAGCGGGCTTTTTGATCGGTTTGCGGCAGGAGACCGGAGTAAGCTCTCTGGCGACACAGCTTGCCGGGAAAGACAATCTGCCGGCTTTCCTGGATGTTATGCTGACCATGCTACGCGACCTGCTTGTCCTGCAAAGCCTGGGGGAAGATGCGCCCCTGTTTTCTGGCCGGGCAGTTCTTAACGACTTGGACAAACAATGGACGATCAGTGAAGCGTATGCGGTAATCCGCATTTTGCTTGGGCTGCAAAAAGACCTGCAAAGTCCGGTAAACGCCCGGCTGGCCGCAGAGGCGGCGCTCCGGCGCATTAGGGAGGTTCTGTAATGCCCAGCGTTGTTGGTATTCGCTTTAAAAAAGCCGGTAAAATATATTATTTTGACCCTGATGGCAACGAGCTGAAGACAGGAGACTTTTGCATTGTAGAGACATCAAGAGGGCTGGAGTTCGGGTCCGTCGTCATTGGCCTGAGAACGGTTCCGGAGAGCGAAGTCGTCCAACCGCTCAGGAAAGTGCTCCGCTGTGCCAGCGAAGAAGACTGCCAAAAGATCCTGGAAAACCGCCAAAAAGAAGAAGAAGCGTATGATACTGCCCTGCAGAAAATAGAAGAGCATAGCCTGGAAATGAAACTGGTCGATGTGGAATACACGTTTGACCGCTCCAAGATTATTTTTTATTTTACCGCTGACGGACGGATTGACTTTCGGGAACTGGTAAAAGACATGGCGACAGTTTTTCGGACGAGGATTGAGTTGCGCCAGATTGGTGTCCGCGATGAAGCAAAAATGATTGGGGGGCTGGGGCCCTGCGGACGTGTCCTGTGCTGCCATACCTTCCTTGGTGAATTTGAGCCCGTCTCTATCCGCATGGCCAAGGACCAACACCTTTCCCTGAACCCCGCCAAAATCTCCGGTGTCTGCGGGAGGCTGATGTGTTGTCTGCGCTACGAATCGGACGCCTATGAGCAGGCCCCTATGCACAGGCGGGGGCAGGGCTTCGTGCGGAGTGAAAACGGCCCGGAGCTTCCCGCATGAGCAAAGGCACACTTTATCTTTGCCCCACGCCTCTTGGCAACCTAGAGGATATCACCCTGCGCGTACTGCGTGTTTTGCGGGAGGCAGCGCTGGTGGCGGCAGAAGATACGCGGGTGACGCGCAAGCTCCTGACTCACTTTGGCCTTCAGGTGCGTCTGACAAGTTACCACGAGCACAATAAGGCCAAGAAAACACCTTATCTGATGGAGTGCCTACTGGCAGGCCAAGATGTGGCACTTGTCAGTGACGCGGGCATGCCAGGCATCGCTGACCCAGGTGAGGAGTTGGTGAGAGAGGCCATCAGCCGCCAGATTTCCGTAGTGGCTCTGCCTGGTCCGGTAGCGGCCGTCACGGCTCTGGCAGCTTCCGGACTACCAGCGGCATCTTTTGTGTTCTTTGGTTTTTTGCCGGCTCGCGGCAAAAAAAGGCAGGAGCTGGCCAGCGCTATTTTAGCGTCAGACAGGACGGCCATCTTCTATGAGGCACCGCACCGTCTGGCTAGGACGCTGACGGAGCTGGCTGTCGCTTCCGAGCAAAGAAAAGCAGTCGTCGCCCGCGAACTGAGCAAAGTACACGAGGAATTCATACGCGGCACACTACAGGAACTGGCGCAGCATTTTAACCTTCAGGCGCCACGGGGAGAGTGCACTGTACTTTTGGCACCGCGCGAGCCGTTGCCGCGGCCGGATGTTTCTCCGGAACTGCTAGTAGAAGAACTTTTGAGTGGCGGTCTGAACAAAAAAGAAGCCATCCGTGAAGCGGCAAAGCGCCTTGGCCTGCCCAAGCGGCAAGTCTACAGCTTTATGCATGAAAAAGAATAAAGGCAAGCAGTGCTTGCCTTTATTCGGTGGCTAGGTCCTGGATGCATTCTTTACAGATAATCCGATTTTTGTGATGCTTCACGTTGTCGGCGTTACCGCAAAAAAGGCAGGCAGGTTCGTACTTCTTCAGGATGACCTTTTCGCTGTCCACATAGATCTCCAGGGAATCCTTGACATCAATGCCCAGAGTTCTGCGCAGCTCAATAGGAATAACCACCCTGCCGAGTTCGTCTACTTTGCGTACGATACCTGTCGATTTCAACCAAATTCCTCCTCAGTTCAACAAGATTCGACAACCTAATTATACCAGAAAGATTACAAAAAAAGCAAGGGTATTTTTCGCAAGGTTTACAAGGGATGGAACAAGCCCAAGTAAATCCGGGCGCTTGTCTCGGTCTGATAAGTTCTGGTATAATGGGTGTGACATTATTCTATCTTTATAAAGGAGTTTCCCGCATGACCAAAATGTTTTACATTACTACACCGATTTACTATCCCAGCGATAAGCTGCACATCGGTCATTCCTATACTACGGTGGCGGCGGACGCCATGGCCCGCTTCAAGCGACTGACGGGGCACCAAGTACATTTCCTGACAGGCACCGATGAACACGGACAGAAAATTGAACGCCGGGCTCTGGAGGCGGGCAAGGACCCGCAGCAATTTGTGGATGAAATAGTCGTCTGGATTAAGGATCTTTGGCACCTCCTAGACATCTCTCATGATGATTTTATCCGCACGACTGAGCCAAGGCATAAACTCTCGGTACAGAAAATCTTTCAAAAGTTTTACGATCAGGGCGATATTTATAAAGCCAAGTATGAGGGCTGGTACTGTACGCCTTGCGAATCGTTCCTGACCGAGCGGCAACTGGCCGGAAATAAGTGTCCTGATTGCGGGCGGCCGGTGGAGCTGGTCGCTGAGGAAAGCTATTTTTTCCGCATGTCCGAGTATGCCGACCGGCTACTCAAGCATATTGAGCAGCATCCGGAATTTATCCAGCCCGTTTCACGGAAAAACGAAATGGTCAACAATTTTTTAAAGCCTGGGCTGGAAGATTTGTGCGTTTCCCGCACTACCTTCCGCTGGGGTATTCCTGTGTCCTTTGATGAAAAGCACGTGATCTATGTCTGGCTGGATGCGCTAAGCAACTACATTACAGCACTTGGCTACCTTGCCGACGAGGATACGCTTTTCCGGCAATTCTGGCCGGCAGACGTCCAGTTAATCGGCAAGGAAATTGTGCGTTTTCATACCATCTACTGGCCGATTTTTCTGATGGCTCTAGGTGTGGAACTGCCAAAACAAGTCTTCGGGCACGGTTGGCTATTGCTGGACGAGGGGAAAATGTCCAAATCCAAGGGCAATGTTATTGATCCGGTCGTTTTGGTGGAGCGGTATGGCGCAGATGCCATCCGCTATTTTCTGTTGCGGGAAATTCCTTTCGGTGCTGACGGCAATTTCAGCGAAGAAGCGCTGCTGCAGCGGCTGAACTTTGATTTGGCCAATGACCTCGGCAATCTGTTGCACAGGACGCTGGCCATGCTTGGCAAGTATTTCCAAGGTCAAGTTCCTATCCCGGGCGAGGAAGACGGCCAGGACCGGGAGTTGCGGGAAATGGCGCTGGAACTGCCGGCTAGGATATCAACTTTGATGGACCAGTTGCAGTTTTCCAATGCGCTAGCGGAATTGTGGAGATTCATTGGCCGCGCCAATAAATATATTGATGAGACAGCGCCGTGGGCACTGGCTAAGAATGGTCAAACGGTGCGTCTTGCCACCGTGATGTACAACCTGCTGGAGTGCCTCCGCATCGTTTCTGTCTTGCTTCTGCCGTTTATGCCGCGGACGCCGGAGAAAATCTGGCAGCAACTGGGTATTGCGGACTATGCCGCGTTGCAGACATGGCAAAGTATTCAGGAATTTGGTGGCCTGCCGGGTGGAATACGGACTGCGCCGGCGGAGGTACTCTTTCCGCGCCTAGAACTTGTCGGCGAGGGAAAGGCTCCCGTGCGCCAGGCAACCAAGAGAGAGCAGGCTACCTCAGTGGCGCAGGAGGAGAGGTAAAGGCGGATGCAACTTGTTGACACTCATGCCCACTTACATGACGGACGCTTCCGGCAGGACCTGCCGGAGGTGCTGCAGCGTGCTGACGCGGCCGGCGTCAAGGCTATTATCAATGTCGGCTTCAACTTGGCGTCTTCAGCCGGTGCTGTCAGGCTGGCCGGCCTTCATGAGCAGATCTACGCGGCCGTTGGCTATCACCCGCACGATGCCAAAAGTTTTACTCCGGCTAGCCTAACGCAGCTTAGCCAGCTGGCGAAAAAGGAAAAAGTGGTAGCCATCGGTGAAATAGGCCTCGACTTTTATTATCATCATTCCCCTGACGATGTCCAGCGGACTGTTTTTATCGAGCAACTGCGCTTGGCCAAAGAGTTAAACATGCCGGTAATTATCCATGACCGAGACGCGCACCAGGAAGTGCTTGCTATTTTAAAAGAGGAAGGTCTTCCAGTCGCCGGAGGCGTGATGCACTGTTTTTCCGGAGACGTAGCCTTTGCAGCAAGTTGCCTGGAGCTTGGCCTTTACCTTTCACTGGCCGGCCCGGTAACGTTTAAGCAGGCGTCAGCGCTTGCCGAGGTAGCTCGCCGGGTGCCTCTGGAGCGGTTGCTGGTGGAGACGGACTCTCCTTATCTGGCGCCGGTGCCCTGCCGGGGCCAGAGGAACGAGCCCAGCTATGTGGCACATATTGCCGCACAGCTGGCCCGGCTACGCGGGGAAAAGGTAGAAACAGTAGCCCGGGCCACGAGCGAAAACGCCCAAAAACTGTTTGCCTGTAAAGTTTGACCTCAAATAGGGCATATTTTTACCGTACGAAGCAATATAGTGGAAAGGGCCTGCTGAAAGGGGGGTGCCTGTGTCTCTTCCCGACTGGCATACTCGTAAAAGAGTTATCCGTTGTGCCTGTAGAGCGGTGCTGCTTGGCTTGCTCTTTGTTGTTGCTAGCTGGGGTTACCGCAATATTGTGGTGAGCCAGGTTACTCTGGTCATAGATGGCCAAGCACAGCATGTCAGGACTAAAGCTAGGACAGTCGGGCAACTGCTGGAGGAAAGAGGCCTTTATGCCCGCGCCCAGGACGTGCTGCAGCCCTCGTCGCAAGATAGGCTTAATAACGGGACGGTCGTGGAGTTGCGCCGCGCTTTCCCGCTTTTTGTCAGCGTGGATGGGCAGACGCATCGGGCTTATACAGTTGCGGCTAAGACAGCGGACTTCCTGACGGCGCTTGGCGTGACGCTTGCGCCGCTCGACCGTGTCGAACCTGCTTTGCAGGATTTGCTCGAACCCGGCACCAAAGTGATCGTGACTCGCGTCAGCACTTCGTCTGTCCTGGAGAAAGCCGATGTTCCTTTTGCTACGGAAAAGAAAAATGATCCCCAGCTGCCACTTGGACAGCGCCGGGAGTTGGTGCAGGGCAGACCGGGGTTGCTCGGCAGGACCTTTGCCGTGACTTATGTCAATGGCAGAGAAGAGAGCCGGCAACTGGTAGAAGAGGAGACACTACGCCAGCCGCTAAACCGTGTGGTCGCCATCGGCACGGGAGCAACACTTCCTGCTGTTACGGCCGGGGCGCGCGGCGGACAGGTGGTGCAGACGATGCAAGGGCTGGCCTCTTGGTACGGGGCGCAGTTTCACGGCCGCCGCACCAGCTTCGGGGATGTTTTTGACAAAAATGCTCTGACGGCGGCTCATCGCTCCTTTCCCCATAATACGAGATTGCGTGTCACCTATCTGAAAACGGGGCGCAGCGTGGAAGTACGCGTCAATGACTACGGGCCGCATATAGGTGGCCGGATTATCGACCTTTCCCTGGCAGCGGCCGAAGCTATCGGCTTGCGCCGGGCGGGGATTGGCATGGTAAGGATAGAGGTTCTGAGATGAAGGCGACTACTCTATCAGACGGCGGGGCCGTCTCTTTTATTTAGGGGTGCATAATAAAAGAAAAAAAATGGTAAAATATCCTTTGCAGACCATTGCCGAGGGGTATAGTTGACAAGACTTCTGCTTTGTGGGTACAATAGAGAAGTCATATGGAGGAGGAAAGTTATGGGATTAGATCCCGCGCGCACTGGCCGCAAAGCCGGAGTGAGGATGGATGGGACAAGCGACGCTGTTGTTTTCCTGCTAGCCGCTGCCTTGCTTGTCTTGCTGTCTGTGCACCTGGCTCGGCATGACGTCGTCCTTGTTGTGGAGGGGGAGCGTTTGGCCATGCGTACTCTTAGCGCTAATGTAGCCGGGGTTCTGGGCGAGGCGGGGCTGGAACTGGAGGAAGGCGATCAGTTGTCCTACTTGCCTACAGAGCGCCTCAGAAATGGTATGATTATTGAAATCGCACGGTCGTTTCCCGTGACTGTGGTGGCAGACGGGAAAGAGGTGGTAGTGAGGACCGCTGCCGCCACAGTGTCTGATGTCCTGGAAAGGGCTGGCTTGCAGCTAGGCGAGCTCGACAGAGTGGAGCCCGCACCGCAAGAGGTACTGCAACCGGGTGATATAATCCGCCTGACGCGTATTTCACGCCAACTCGTCACGCAACAGACGAAAATCGCCTACCGGGAAATCAGACGCGGCAGCGCCGCGCTCGACCGGGGTGTGAGCAGGGTGCTGCAACCCGGTGCCAAAGGCCTGCGGGATGATACGGTGGAAGTTACTCATGAGGATGGGCAGCAGGTGGCCGTACGCCTTGTCCGCTCCCGGCTGGTCAGGCCAAAGCGGGATCGGATAGTGGAATATGGTGAGAATACCACCCTTTCCCGCGGAGGCCGGACGATGCCTTTCAGCCGCGTTATACAGGTGGTAGCGACGGCTTATTGTCCCGGTACGCCAGGTAGCGGGTGTCCCCTCAACGACGCTGGCCACAGCCAATGTACCGGCCGTTATAACGATGGCTTCACATCTACTGGACGAGCTGCTGTAGCCGGCAGAGGTTTACAGGACGACCCCCGTCTGATCGCTGTGGACCCGAGGGTAATCCCGCTGGGCAGCAGGCTATACATAGAAGGTCTGGGGTTTGCGCTTGCTGTTGATACCGGCGGTGCTATCGTTGGCAACCGGATTGATATTTTGTTTGACCGGCACGAGGCCGCCAGGAATTTTGGCCGCAGATCTCTGCGCGCGTATCTGTTACCTTAAAAGGCCGGCGTACGCCCGGTTTCCTTGCTGTGGAGGCGAGTAAATGAGCAAACTGACTAGTCCGGGCCACGTTAGTCAGTTGCTGGCCCGCCACCAGCTACGGCTGAAAAAAAAATGGGGTCAGCACTTTCTAGTTGATGAAAACATTCTGAGAAAAATTGTCCTGGCTGCTGAACTGGAAAAAGAGGACACGGTTTTGGAGGTGGGTCCTGGCCTTGGGGTGCTGACGGAGAAACTTGCCGGGCAGGTCAGCAAAGTTATCGCCTTGGAGGTGGACGGCCGCCTGTTGCTGGTATTGAAGGAAACGCTGGCCGGGTATGGCAACGTGGAGATTATCCAGGCAGATGCGCTGCAGTTCGATTATGCCGAGGTGTTGCCGCAGGCCCCGGCCAAGCTGGTAGCCAATTTGCCCTATAATGTAGCGACCCCTCTGCTTTATCGCTTGCTGAAGGCTAACCGGGACTGTTTTGTGCTCTTTGTCTGCATGATCCAAAAAGAGGTGGCAGAGCGGCTCTGCGCGCGCCCCGGGGGCAAGGAATACGGGGTGCTTTCTGTTGTAGCGCAGTACGCCGCGCAGACGGAGCTTCTTTTTACAGTGCCAGGAACTGTTTTTTTTCCGCGCCCGGAAGTGTCTTCAGCCGTGGTCCGCCTGCGGCTGCACCAGCAACCGGCGTATGACACCGGCAACGAGCCCTTTTTCTACCGTGTGGTCGAGACGGTTTTTGCCAAGCGGCGCAAAACGCTGTTTAATACGCTGCATAGTGCCTTTGCGATTACCAAAGAAGAGCTTGCTGGGATTGGGCTAGCGCTGGGCCTAGACATGAACCGGCGCGGGGAGACGCTCAGCGTGAGGGAGCTGGCAGAGTTGTCACGGGCGCTTTATGCTTTTCAGGCGGAGGCCGGCCTAAATACTCCGGGGCGGGAAGGCTGATACCGGCTGGGGTGTTTGCATTTTGCTCTTTGTTGTGGTATGCTTTCTCTGGCTCACTTAAATTGGAGCAACACTAAGGGTGCAGGCAAAAACTGCGAAAGGTCCTGATGACATGGACTTCCATAGTCCTTCGGTCGGCAAGCTTTCCCTGGATGGGGTTTTCACCGAACTAATGGCCTATATCACAGAAAAGCCTAAGGAACAGTACAAGCTGATTATCGGGACTGACTCCCAGCCCCACCTGCGCCAAGAGGTCTGCTTTGTGACCGCCATTATCATCCACAGGGTCGGGAAAGGGGCGAGGTATTTTTTCAGTCGGCAAAGACTGCGCTATATGGAAAGCTTGCGTCAACGCATCCACTATGAGACATATCTCAGCCTGGAAGCGGCTACGCTGCTGACTGCCAAGCTGGCTGTCAACGGCTATGCGTGTCTAAATATTGAAATTCACCTGGATGTAGGCGAAAAAGGCGATACCAAAGAGCTGATTCGAGAAGTTGTCGGTATGGTTAGAGGCAGTGGATTCCAGGCGTGCATCAAGCCGGAGTCTTACGGAGCCAGTAAGGTAGCCGATAAACATACCAAGTAAAGTTACGCCAACGGGCGTTTTTTTATTTATGGCGTAGGATTATAGCGGGCTTTCCTTACGCGTTAGGGGAACGAATTAATTGGCGGCCAGGAACGCTTTTAGTAGATCAAAGCGGCGCTTGCTGTGGTAGCCGAGATACTTTCTGCCTTCATGTTCCCGCTGCCTTGTCTGGCGGCGCGCCAGGCAAAGCGCTTCTAAGCAGTCTCCGGCGATAGTGTCCACAATCAGCTTGCTGTGCTGGTGGTTTTTGACAGATGAACCTAGCTGCAGGTGAGGGATTGCTTTCGCCACATCAACCTGCAGGGCCAGCTGCTGTGCGTGAACCAGCAAGGTTGGCGGCACGGCGAAATCTTCGCAAGGCACGGCAGAAAGAAGGCGGCGGGAAACGAGATGCGGACCGTGGGAAGGGGTGGCGATGCCAAGCTTTGGCCAAAAGCCTAACTCTTCGTTTAACAGGCGGCGGAAGTAGAAAAGGGGTCCGGTAAGCGCCTGACCGTACGGGTAGCAATCAACGAGTGCCAGATCAAGTTTGCGGGAAACAGAGTTTACGATTAACTCCTGCAGCTCTGTTATAAATTCTCCGACTAAATCGCCGTCGACGAAAAGGGCGTAGGGCAGGCCACCAATCAGGGCTAGGTGTGCGCCTATAGCGCGAGGAACGTCAATTCCCAGCGGTTCTTTGAAGCTGATCAGCTTAATTTTAGCCGCTGCCTGGCGAAAGACGCCTTCAGCCTCCAGACGTGTCTCTTCATTGGAACCATTAAGAATGACCAAGATCTGTCGGACCTGCTCCATGGACAATAAGCGCTGCAATAGCAGGCCGATGCGCTCCTCCTCATTTTTTACAGGGACGATTGCTGTCAGCATGTTCTCCCTCCTGGCATAGTATATGAGTTCGTTCTGGTCTTTCCACTCCTGCCTCTGCTTCTTTTCCATGACTGCGGACACATTTCTGCCGGGTGACTCATACATATACAGTAGTAACACTGCGGGAAGGTGTTGTTTTTGTCTTTTAAGCTGGGAGATATTGTGGGGCGCAAGAAGTATAAGATGGATGTTTTGTTCAAGATCGTAGAAATTGACGAAAACAAGCAGAAAGCGCTACTAAAGGGGCTGGACTTGCGGTTGCTTGCCGACGCACCCCTTGCTGACCTTGCTTACCCGGAGGCGCAGGTGTTGCAGGAATACCGGAGCCGTTCAGCAGCGGCCCAAAAAGAATGTGTTCTCAAGATTTTCAGGCGCCGCACCGTAGAGCGGGAAAATTGGCGTGGCAAAAGCGGCCTCTCTCCGGAGGAGTTTTTCGAGATGCCGGGCAGAATCCTGCACCTAGACGGCGACCCGGAATACCTGGAAGAGTGCTTGAAGGCATATCAGGCTCTGGGTCTACAGGCCTTTGGCCTTTTTGTGCCGGAAAAAAAACAGCCGGAAATGATTTGGAGCTTACTGCACGAACACCGGCCGGACATTCTTATTCTGACCGGACATGACGCCTATTTGAAGGGCGGTAATTTTCAGGACCTGTCCAGTTACCGCAACTCCGCGTATTTTGTGGAGGCGACCCGTAAGGCCAGGCAGTATGAGCCCGGCAAAGATGACCTGGTCATCTTTGCCGGCGCCTGCCAGTCGCAGTATGAGGCGCTACTTAATGTCGGTGCCAACTTTGCCAGTTCTCCGCAACGTGCCCTGATCCATGCCTTAGACCCGGTGTTTATCATGGAAAAAGTAGCCTTTACGCCGATCAATGATACCGTCAATATTTATGAGGTAATCCGCCATACCATTACTGGATTGGATGGTGTCGGCGGCTTGGAGACGCGAGGCAAATTTCGCCTAGGGCTGCCTCGTTCCCCGTATTAAAAAAGAGATGAGAGAAGGGAAACACGGAAAATACCAGGGGCAAGTGTCTTGTGCGGCTGATAGAATATCTGCGAGAAGCTCATAAAAAATCTTGACACTGAAGGTGGGCTGCTGATATAATACTTTTTTAGAATTTGACTTTCTTTTATTTCTGTGTTAGAATGACGGGGCAGAGCAAGTGTGGGGTGAGGAGATGACGGTGGCTACGGACTCTCTCTTACAGATCAGACGCAGTCTGGAGTTGCATGTAGGACAGCAAATATGTTTGCGTGCGCACCGGGGGCGGAGGAAGATGTTGGAAAAAGTCGGTGTTTTAGAAAATACTTATCCATCAATTTTTATTGTACGAATTGACGAAGCTAACTATAACCAGCGCTTGTCGTTCTCCTATGCAGACGTGCTGACGGAGACAGTAGAGCTGACGCTGTTGCAAAAAGACGGTGGCACCAAGTCACTGTGAGCAGTCCCAAAACAAGGAGGCCGACACCCCGGGAAAGGGTGTCGGCCTCCTTGTTTGTTGGAGCATATTTTTTGCGGAACACAGGAAAATGGATCAGGAAAAGGCACAATCTGTTGTTTGCGGGCATATAATTGAGCGGAGAAAGTATGGAAGGAGGCATCGGCTGGAGACATTTTACGGTTGTCTGCATATAGTAGAGTAAGTCTGGATGAAAGGAGGCAAAAATATGGGAAAAGATGAAATTTTAGCATTAGTGTGTGTCGCCGACCTGTTAAAAGTCGAGCAGGTTATCGGTGAAAACGTTTCCCAGACATCGGTAATCAAGGAAATCTTCTTGCCGGGCCGGGTCAGGAAAATCACCGAAGTAGACGCCACTCTCCGGGATGTTAAAGGCAAGGTCATTGAAAACAAAGTTATCGTGGAAGGTGTCATCCACAAGCAAATCTTCTTTGTTGACGATGATACAGGCCAGCTCAAGGAGCATACCGTGCCGGACGAGAAGTTCGTCCATTTTGTGGATGTGCCTGGCGCCTTTCCCAGCGCCAACGTGCAGGTTCATGCCCGTATTGAATTTGTTGGGCACGACTTTCTTCGTGAGCAAAAACATGGCCACGACGACCAGGCGGTGGTCTCTCACTACCGGCAGACGGCTGTCTTGGAGATATTTGCCAAGGTCACGGAGTCCATTCAGGTGGATGTAGTCATCGACGTCAAGGGTATTGACCCGAAGCGCGTTACCCGTGAGTTGCTCAAAGTTGAAAGCGTCATCGGGGAGAACGCTTCCCAAACCAGTGTCATCAGGGATGTCGTGTTTCCGCTTCCGGCCCGTAAGATTAAAAACATCGACGCTACTATTCGCGATATCTTGCCCACTGTCATCGAGAACAAGGTGATAGTTGAAGGGGTATTACACAAGCAGATCTACTTTGTGGGCCCCGAAGACGTTGTTTATGAAGTTTCTGTAGATGAAAAGTTCAGCCACTTTGTCGATGTGCCTGGGGCTTTCCCCAGTGCCAATGTGCAGGTTTACCCGCGTGTAGAATTTGTCGACATTGTTATCGACCCCTATCATCACACGCGCGGGCGTCAGACCGCCGTCATTGACCTATTTGTTAAGGTGACAGAAACGGTGCAGGTAGAGGTCGTCACCGATATTAAGGACGTCAAGGTAAAAAAAGAATTACTTAAAGTCGCCCAGGTAGTCGGTGAAGGCGTACGTCAGCATAGCATTGTGGCTAATTTGGTAGCACCGTTCCCGGCTCGCAAAATTGCCGGGCGACCCCAGACAAAGTTTGAAAATGTCACCTCCCGGGTCATTGAAAACAAGGTCATTATTGAGGGAGAACTGGTCAAGCAGATTTTCTACGTTCGCGAAGTGGATATGCCAGGGGTTCTGCCTGAGGTCCTGGAGTTTGAGGTACGCGAGCGCTTCACGGTCTTTATCGATATCCCCGGCGCCACGCCCGGCCATGTGGCTCAAGTTTCCACTAGGGTCGAGTTTATAGACCTCGAAATTGATCCCTATGAGCGGAGACATATCCGCCAGACGACCATTATTGAGGTCTTTGTCAAGGTGACGGAGTTTGTCCAGCTAGAAGTGGTCATCGAGTGTCCGGTCAAGCCGGTACCGCACCTGACCGTCTATATCGTCCAACCGACTGACACGCTCTTTAAAATTGCCAAACGCTTCCATGTCACCGTGGCCGACATTCTCAGGGTCAACCCCGATATTAAGGACCCGAACCTGATTCTCCCGGGGCAGAAAATTTTAATCCCTGCTCCACCTAAAGGCTAGCAGCCAATGTAGCATCGCAGATGCTACATTTTTTTATCAACTTCTTTGTTTTTTGTGCATACGATAAATTGGGAGGCAAGTGTTGATGAATTACATGGAAAAGGTTAGCCGCATTTTACCGCTGGTCCTGGCGGACGGCGAACTGAGTTTAACTGTGCCCCTGAAATGGGCGCTACCTGCCAGGAGCGAAGAATTTGCCGAGTCAGAACTGTCTGTGCTGGATGCTGAGGCTGTTGCGCTCGCTGGTGAACTTTGCACGCGTCTTTCCCTCCAGCAGGATACCTACTATGTCAATGCCGTAAGCGGCCTTGTAGAGAAAACAGCCGCCAGGCATCAGGTTACACAGCTTTTTCCGGTACCTGGTATTGCTCCCGGCCATGAAGTGGAAATCAGCGCTCAGGTTTCACTGCAGGGATCCTGCCGCCTCCAGGCAAGTGGCGAACGCGAGGGTTCAGCTACCTTGCTTGGCGGCAATTGTCGCATCAAAATCAGCTATCTGGTGTTTGAGCGGCAGCAGGTGTCCTTTTTGCATCCGGTGGAAACGGAGGCCAGCATCGTGTCCGAGACGCTGGCGGTGGAATCATTATGTGGGCGCTCTGCCCGGGTCCTAGACCTTAACCTGCCAGTGGAGTTTGGGGAAGTGCCGCAAGATATGGGGCAGATTACGGCACGTCTGGTCAACGGCAAAGCGTCTGCTCTGCCGGGCTGGGTCAAGGTTGAGGGAGAGATAAAAGTGACTGTTCCGTACGGCGGGAAAAACAAGAGGTCGGAGGAGGAAACCTTTGTCTTTCCCCTCCGCCGTTACTTGGAAGCCCCCGAGGCTACCGCCGGCATGACTGCCCGAATCACTACTACCCGGGCCGAAATCTTTACCTGCCTGCGTGAGCAGGAGAGCAAAACGGGCCGGTTTCGCGGCCTGCTCCATCTGGAAGTGCGCCTCTTCCGGCAGGAAACACTGGAGGTGTTGGCTGACACCCGCAGCCACGGGCAAGAATTTTCTCCCCGGCCTTTTCTCCTGGATGAAGTCATCGGTTCCGGTTCCTCCCAGACCTTGATAGAGCGGGAGATTGTCTTCCTTCGCCCTGTCAGAAGCGTCAGGGAGCCGGTGGATGCTCAGGTCAGGAACCTGACCCATGAGGTTATCCCTGGTAAAGTCATTGTCCGTGGCGTGCTGCACAAGCAGCTTTATGTGGTGGAGGCGGACACAGGGGTGGTCTTCGCGCAGGATATTGATGAAAGCTTTGTGCACTTTATCGATGTTCCGGGAGCTTCGCCGGGCATGCGTACCTTTACAGAGGCCCGGGTCGAGTTTGTCAGCGTAGACATTAACCCTGGAGGGGAAACGGGCCGCCAAGTTACGATTATCGAAATTTGCGCTAAAGTAACGTGGCCGGTCAAAAAAAAGTTGATGGTAAAGCCGTCCTGGCAACCTTCAGTTTCAGTTCTGCCGGCAGCTCAGCCTGCAGGGAGAGTTTATATTGTCCAGTCGGGCGATTCCATCTGGAAAATTGCCCAGATGTTCAGCGTCTCCATGGCCGCTATTATTGCTGCCAATAGCCTATCAAGCCCAAATTTGATTTTCCCCGGGCAACAACTGCTGATTCCACGCTAACCGGCATTTCCATCCAACAAAGCGAAACTGTGGCGGAGCGGCCTCCTTGGCGTCTCTGCCTTTTTTATATGCCGAAAATGTCGGGTGAGGCCGGCAAATGACTTTTGCCGGCGAGGGCAGCAGCGGTTATAATGAATATTGTGAAGTTATCTTAACAATAGGGAGGTTTTAAAGCTGAAAAGCATGACGAAAATCCGGACAGGCTTGCTTGTTGTCCTGCTGACCGCCACTGTTCTGACCGGTCCTCTGACCGAGACAGCCGCAGCTTCCACTCCTCATCTCACCTTCCGTTTCACCACGGCAGGCGGCTGGCAGCGCGTTTCTTCTCCAAGAGCTAATCTGCCAAATTTCAGGGCTACATACGCCCGCTACCGCGTTCAGCCCGGCGATACGCTCCATCGCCTCAGTGCCCGGTTCAGAACCACGGTAGGGGCCGTCAGGGCGTTAAATCAGCTAAGAGGCGACCTGCTTTTGGTCGGCCAACTGCTGCTGGTTCCGTTGCCGAGTTCCCGGCAACCTGCGCCGCCCCTTCAGCCACAACCGGTTGTACCCCCGGCCCCTCCGCTGGCCACGCCGCCACAGCCGATTCCCGCTTCACAGCCAGCCGGTACGCTGACACAGACGGAACAGCAGATGCTGGAGCTGGTCAACAGGGAGAGAGAGGCTCTGGGCCTGCGTCCTCTGCAGGCCGACTCGGAACTAACTAGGCTGGCTAGGATGAAAAGTCAGGATATGATTAACCTGAACTACTTTGCCCACCAGTCGCCGACTTACGGCTCGCCGTTTGAGATGATGCGCGCTGCTGGAGTTACCTTCCGCCTAGCGGGGGAAAACCTAGCCGGCTCGTCAACAGTGTCGAGGGCCCATACGGCGCTGATGAACTCCCCCGGCCACCGGGCCAACATTCTAAACCCGGGCTACACCCATATCGGCCTTGGCGTCATAAGCGGCGGCCGCTTTGGGATGATGTTTACGCAGTTGTTCGTCGGGCGGTAGTTACGATCATTCTGATAAATAGAAATAGCCGTAAAGATTGCCAAACGCCTCGTCAAAACAGGCGTTTTTTGTTGTGTGGGAAATTATCGGGGGCTTTCCTGCGCAAGGCAAGGAGAAATGAAGCCCCCAGGGGCTTCATTTCTCCTTGAACACCGGGATCAGCAGCATCTTGCCGGGGTGCAGATATTTGGGATGTTTGATTTTGTTGAACTCTATGAGCTGCGGCGGCGTGATTTTAAAGCGCTGCGCGATGGTATTCACGGTGTCGCCGGGCCGCACGATATAAAGCTCCTGGCCAGTGTGCTGCGGCACTTTTGCTGTTTCTTCCTGTTCAAAAATATAGACAGGTGTGCCGATGGGGGTCAGCGGGTAGATTTCCTCTACGTCCTCGTTGTGCATGCGGACACAGCCGGCCGTCGCTTTCGTGCCAATTGTCCAGGGATTGAAGGTGCCGTGCACACCATGGCGCTGATAAGTAAAGGCCATCCAGCGGGTACCCAGGCTTTGGTGGGGGCGGGGGTTTTTCTCGTACACATGAAACTGGCCAAGGGGCGTAGGGGTTTCATCCCTGCCAACAGCTACGGGATACGTTTTATGGTACTGCCCTTGCTGATAAAAGACGAGGGTCTTCATGACTCTGTTCACTTCAATTTTAGTCACTGGCGCACTCCTTTTTCTGCTTTCTCTGTTAGTTTATGAAAAGGGAGAGCTTTTTGTCGAGGTTCAAGAAAGGGAGTTTTTTAATTTTGCGGCCGATTCTTTTAGCGTGCAGAGAGGGCATAAGAGGAATTTTCAGAATTTCGCAGAAAAGAGATACGGGGGCGAGGTACATCAAGGAAGTGGCCGGAAAGCCGGTTGCCAAGCGAGGACACCGTCCGAGAAGCACAGAGAATAACCGCTCCCTAGAAAATACGGTTGCCGGGGGAGAGAATGATGAGTGATAGCGAGCGGGAAAAGCTTTATTTGCAGCTGCTGGTGGACTTCTTGCTGTTAAACGAAATCGTGGCTACCCCACTGGCGGCACAGTTTGTGCTGAAAGTTGGCCTCAAGCAAAGCCTGCGTCTGGAAGATGATTACCGGGAAGCACGGGGGCTGGAAGGAAGATTGCTGTCGGAACAGTTTGTGGAATTGATGCGGAGTTTTTTGCGCCAGCTCGGCAGTGAACATACCATTGCATACTATGACGGCGAAATGGTTGTCCTGACCTGCCACAGATGTCCTTTTGGCCACATGCTTATGAAGGCACATTCGCTTTGCCAGGTCATCGCCTCAGTTTTCGGCGGTATAGCGGCCCGTAATTTTTCTTACAGCAAAGTCAGCGTCGAAAACAGTCTCGCCGCCAGGCGCTCTTCCTCCTGTCAAATAACCGTTTTTCTGGTGGAAACGGCTCGGGCGGCCGGCGTCGTCGGCACAGTTTTCAGTGGCGAACCGACCTCCTACCTGCTGACCAGCAAAGAGATTCATTCCCTTGGCGAAGAGATGTTCGGCCATAATGGCGCTGTGAAAAAATATGCGGATAGCCTGGAAAAACTACAATTTTTGCACCAGAAGCTGGAGTGTGAATACGGGCAGTGGCGCAACGAAATTTTCTCTGACCTGAAGCTGGGCGTAGTAGCGGTTAATGAAGAGGACAAGATTGCCTATATGAACGAGACAGCCCAGAAACTGTTGCGGGTGAAGGAGCACGTCGAAACAGAGGCGACCGGACAGCTTCAGCAGTTGTTACGGGAGACGCGGCTTACTGGTAGACGTCACAACCAGCAACAGCTGACGGTGTTTTCTGAGGATGAAGTCCGCTATTACTCTGTCAACACGGCTCCTCTTCACGGGGAAGGAGACTGTATCAGAGGGGCTGTCAGTGTCTTCCAGGATATTACCGAGAGAAAAAAGATGGAAAACGACCTGCAGCAAATAGAAAAATTTTCGCTCGTAGCGGAGCTGGCAGCGGGCATCGCTCATGAAATCCGCAACCCCATCGCGACGATGCGTGGTTTTTTGCAGCTTTTGACCAATGAGTTCAAACCGGAGAGCAAAGGATCTGAATACTGCGCCCTGATGATAGAGGAGATTGACCGGACGAACGCGATTATCAGGGAGTTTTTGCTGCTCACCAAGCCGAGCGCTCCTAAGCAAAGAGATGCTGATTTACATATCATTCTGGAAGAGATTTTCCTGCTCATTGAGAGCAAGTCCCTGCTGGAAAACGTGGAATTACGCAAAAACTATGCCCGTAGCCTGCCGCTTGTGAAGGTAGACTCAGCCCAAATCAAGCAAGTTTTTCTGAATCTGGCCACCAACGCCATCCAGGCCATGCCATTGGGAGGCGTCCTGACTATTTCCACCTCAGCGGGACAGGGCAAGGCTTACGTCTGCTTCAGCGATACAGGGCCGGGTATTGAGGAAGCCTCTTTAAGCAAGGTTTTTGACCCCTTCTATACGACGAAGGAAGGCGGTACGGGGCTTGGCCTGACCATCTCCTACCGGATTGCGGAAAACCATGGCGGTTGCCTCTCTGTGCAGAGTTTGCCTGGGAAGGGTGCCCGGTTTACGGTCGAGTTGCCAGTCGTTCTGGAGAACAGTTTGCCGGCTGTTCCTCTGCCAAGCGGACCTAAAGCATGACAGCGAGCGAAAGGACGCGACTAATTTGGAAGTTTTGGAGCGAGCTCACGCTAAGATTAATCTGTTCCTAGAGGTGCTGGGGAAAAGACCTGATGGCTACCACGAGCTGCGGACTATTTTCCAGTCGCTAAAATTGCATGATACGCTTTCGTTTACGGCTAGGGAAGACGGGCGGCTGGTGTTGCATTGCAGCGACCCTTCCCTGCCGCTTGGTCCGGAAAACTTAGTCTGGCGTGCCGCAGACCTGTTAAGGCGCTATTATGGTATCAGTGCCGGGGCAGAGGTGATGATTGAAAAGAATATTCCGGTAGCTGCCGGACTGGGCGGCGGTAGCAGCGACGCCGCGGCCGCCCTGCGCGGCTTTTCCCGCTTGTGGCGGTTGCCCCGGGAAGGGAAGGTTCTTGCTTCCCTGGCTGCTGAACTTGGTGCGGATGTTCCTTTTTGCCTGCAGGGAGGTACAGCGGTGGGGCGGGGACGTGGAGATGTACTGGAACGGTTGCCGGCCTGCCCCCATTTTTATGTGGTGCTGGTTAACCCGGGGGTTGCTGTTTCCACCGCCCGGGTGTATGCGGAACTAAAAGCAGAGGAGTTGCGGCAAGGCTCGGAATACGAGGCGCTGCGCCAGGCTATCGTGGCCGGTGACAGGGAGCGGATCGGGCGCTTGCTCTTTAATGCGCTGGAGACCGTGACCTTCAGGCTTTTTCCCGCTGTAGCAAACCTGAAGCAAAAGGTGGCGGCTACCGGTCACACCCTGATGTGCGGGAGCGGGGCGACTCTTTTTGTCCTGCTTGACGATAGCCTAGAAGCACTGAAACTGGCTTGCGACATTGGAGAGGAAGGGCTGCACGCCTGGTATACGGAGACATGGTCTGGGGGTGGAGCAAATGTTTGACGCCGTAGTCTTGGCGGGGACAGGAAAGGAGTCAGAGCTGACCAGGCTGGAAAATGTTTCCAACAAGGCGTTTATTCTGCTTAACGGTCGCCCGTTGCTGGCCTTTGTTTTGGACGCCCTGCGAGCCACGCCGGAGGTGGGTCGTATTGCGGTGGTGGGTCCACCGGAGAATCTGGCACAGTTTGCCTGGAAAGAGACGATTTTGAGTGTCCCGGAGACTGGCAGCATTCCGGAAAACATCTTGGCCGGTTATCTGGCGCTACGGCCGAGAAGACACTTTCTGATTGTTACCGCCGACATTCCGCTGCTTTCAGCGGCATCGCTGGATGATTTCCTGGTGCAGTCCCGACCGTATCTTTCGGACTTTTATTATCCCATTATCCGCAGGGAAGACACCGAACGACGATTCCCGGGCGCGGTGCGGACGTATGCCCGGCTACGTGAAGGCGTCTTTACCGGCGGCAATGTGTTTCTGCTTAATCCGGCCAAAGTGGAGGAGGCTATGCCGCGGTTGCGCCGGTTTGTTGCTTTGCGTAAAAGTCCGGCCAGGCTAGCCGGAGAGTTGGGAGTTAGCTTTATTGTCAAGTTGTTGACTAGAAGCCTGTCTGTTGCGGAACTGGAAAGTCGCCTGCCAGACTTGCTTGGTTTGAGCGGTAAGGCCGTCTTTAGCCGTTTTGCCGAAATCGGTACTGACGTTGATAAGCCGAGTGACTTGGATTTGGTCAGGCGGGAGCAGCAATCTTTTCCCATGTAAGAAGAAGGAATTTCTTGTGCTTGTATAGAAGTAGCACAAGAAATGTGGGTAGCTAACAGGAAAGGCGGAGAGAATCATGAGGGTGACCGACGTTAGAATCAGAAAAATGAATCATGAGGGCAAAATGAAAGCGATTGTTTCCATCACTCTGGATGAGCAGTTTGTCGTCCATGACGTGCGTGTAATCGAAGGAAACAACGGCTTGTTCGTGGCCATGCCCAGTAAGCGGACACCGGAAGGCGAATTTAAGGATATTGCCCACCCGATTACTTCGCAAACGCGTGAGCTTATCCAGGCGGCAGTCTTGACCGCATACAGTTTAGAGCTGGGAAAAGAGTTGGTAGAGGCGTAGCAGCTCGGCGCACGGCTCCTTTTTTTTGCTGACATCCGCGAGATAACAGGCGCGGCTTTTTGCCAGCGCTTCCGACAACTACTACGGGGGGAGCCATATGCAACAAAGAATAGCGGTAATCCTGGCGGCCGGGGAGGGCAAGAGGATGAAGTCCTCTCTACCCAAAGTGCTGCACCGCCTCTGCGGACGCACGCTGCTCGGCCACGTTCTGGGAGCAGTCGATCCGCTTTGCGCGGAAAAAATTGTCGTGGTTGGCCATGGTGCCGACAGCGTACGCAAGGAGTTTGGAGATTCAGTCCGCTATGCTCACCAGGAGCGCCAACTAGGTACAGGCCATGCGGTAATGCAGGCAGCGCCTCTGTTGCCGCCAAGCGGTCTGGTTTTTGTGCTGTGCGGAGATACGCCGCTACTTACGGTCGATGTCTTGCGCTCTTTGCAGGTTGTCCACGAGGAGCGCGGTGCGGCGGCTACTGTGCTGACGTCCCGTGTTCCTGAAGCCACGGGATACGGTCGCATTGTGCGCGACACTGCCGGTGGGTTGTCCCGGATTATCGAGGATAGGGACGCTACTGGCGAGGAGCGGAAAATCGACGAAATAAATACCGGCGTCTACCTTTTTGAGGCGGCTGCCCTGCACGACGCGCTACCGTCCTTGAGGAACGATAACTCTCAGGAGGAATACTACCTGACAGACGTGCTGCAGATATTGCTGCAAAAAGGGCTGGCGGTGGCGGCCTGTTGCGTGAATGACTGGCGGCTGGCTCTGGGCATTAACGACCGCGCGCAACTGGCGGAGGCGGAGACGTTGCTGCGGGCGCGGATTAATACGCAACTGATGCTTTCCGGCGTGACCATGGTGGATCCGGAGACCACTTATGTTGATGCCGGGGTACACGTTGGGCGGGAGACGGTACTCCTACCGGGGACGCTGCTTTTGGGGCATACTACTGTCGGCGAAGGTTGCGCGATTGGCCCACATACGGAGATCCGGGACAGCGTACTGGGTAGTTCTGTGGTTGTCAGGCACTCGGTTATTACCGGTAGCGTATTGGATGATGATGTCAGCGTAGGGCCGTTTGCCCACTTGCGACCGGAAACGCGGTTGCACACTGGCGTCAAGGTCGGTGATTTTGTGGAGATTAAAAAGTCGGACATTGGCAGGGGCAGTAAAATTCCGCATCTGAGCTATGTCGGTGATGCCGAGGTGGGTTGCGACGTCAACCTGGGAGCGGGGACGATTGTCGTCAATTACGATGGGCGCCAGAAACATGTGACGCGCATTGGCGACCGCACTTTTATCGGTTGCAACAGCAATCTGGTGGCGCCGCTTTCGATTGGCGAAGGGGCTTTTGTTGCCGCCGGTTCTACCGTTACGCGGGATGTGCCAGCGGAAGCCTTGGCGCTAGGCCGGGTTAGGCAGATAAACAAAGAAAAAATGGCCGCCCGTTTTCTGCAAAGAGAAGAAGAAGGATAAGATTAAGGGCTTGTAAGCAGGAAAAGAAACGGGGCGGGGAGAACGTGAAGCAAGTCTTTTTATTTAACAGGAGGTTGGCAGCAGCGTGTATCGTGGACGTAAACTAAAAATTTTCAGTGGCACCGCCAACCTGCGGCTGACCGAGGAAATTGTGTATCATGTAGGAGTTCCTTTGGGTGTGGCCGAGGTGAAACGCTTCAGCGACGGAGAAATCAAGATTTATATCGGGGAAAGCGTCCGGGGTGCCGACATCTTCGTTGTGCAGCCGATTTGCAACCCGATCAATGACAATCTGATGGAGCTTTTGATTATGATGGACGCGCTGAAGCGCGCTTCGGCCAAAAGCATCAATACCGTCATCCCTTATTACGGTTATGCGCGCCAAGACCGGAAAACACGGGCCCGGGATCCGATTACGGCCAAGCTGGTGGCGGACTTGCTGACCGCTGCCGGCGCCAACCGTGTTATTGCCATGGACCTTCACGCTGGGCAGATACAGGGTTTCTTTAACATCCCTGTCGACCATCTGCTGGGAATGCCTATTTTGGCCAAATATCTGGAACAGAAAGATATCGCGCCAGCCGTGGTTGTTTCCCCTGACATGGGAGGGGTGACGCGAGCTAGGGAGTTGGCCGAAAGGTTGCAGTTGCCTATGGCCATTATCGACAAGCGTCGTCCGGAACCGAACGTTTGTGAAGTGATGAACATTATTGGTAACGTCAGAGAAAAAACGGTCATTATGATTGATGACATCATTGATACGGCCGGCACCGTGGTTCAGGGAGCCAGCGCCTTACTGGAACACGGCGCCCGGGAAGTTTACGCCTGTTGTACCCATCCGGTCCTTTCCGGACCGGCCGTGGAACGCCTGGCGAACGCGCCGATTACGGAAATTATCGTTACAGACACCATCCCTTTGGCGCCCGAGAAACAGTTTGCTAAAATCCGCGTCCTTTCCGTGGCGCAATTGATTGGGGACGCTATCATCCGTATACATGAGGAGCTCTCTGTTTCCAAGCTGTTCGACTAAGACTTGCCGTACTGTTCAGAGGCTCTATGTCATTCCCGCGCAAGCGGGAATCTACGTTTTCAGAGGAGGGTTGGCGCTAGAAATGGTCATCATTCTGGGCCTTGGCAATCCGGGTCCGCGCTACCTGCTGACGAGGCATAACGTGGGCTTTAGAGTGGTAGATAAGCTGTCGTCCCGGGTGAAGATTCCGCTTTATCAGGCGCGCGGCCATTCTTTTTGCGGACATGGGCAGGTTGGCGGGCAGCAGATGGTCTTGGCCAAGCCGCTCACCTACATGAACAATAGCGGACTGGCTGCCGTTGCGTTGTGCCGCGCGTTCGGCGTCAAGCCGGCCCGCCTGCTCGTCGTCTGCGATGACCTGGATCTTCCGCCCGGAAGTATACGCCTGCGCCCGCGCGGAGGTAGCGGCGGCCACAACGGTCTGAAATCAATTATTGACCACCTAGCTACGGAGGATTTTCCACGCTTGCGCCTAGGGATTGGCCGGCCGATGGCTGGAGAGGCCGCAGACTACGTCCTGGAGGCTTTTTCACTGGCGGAGGCAGACATGATGGAGGAGATGTTGACCGTGGCTGTAGAAGCAGCGCTCTGTTTTGCCGAGGCAGGGATTGACACGGCTATGAACAGTTTTAACGGTACTCCGAAAAAATGACTTTACTTCGCGCTGTGCAGGTGCTATAATTTGAGCTAATTTAATGGCCAACAGGCGATGATGGAGAAAAGTAGGATAATGCCCGGTTCACAGGGAGGGGATGTCGAGACTGGAAGCATCCCTGGATGCGGATTGCCCGAAGTTCCCTCCGGAGCCGCAGGCTGAAATTAGAGTAGGCCGTGCCGGGTTATCCCGCCCGTTAACATGGGGCAGGTATCGGAGGTTTGCTCCCGTACCTGGAGTAAGTGGGCGCACGAGCGCCAAGCAGGGTGGTACTGCGGAATTTCCGTCCCTTGACCGGGCGGTTTTTTTATTTATCTTAGGGGAGGTGATTTCTATGATTGTGGTCATGAACCTGGACGCCAGGGAGGAAGAAGTTAGAGCGGTGGAAGAAAAACTGCAGGAACACGGCTACTGCTGTCACCAGATTCGTGGCGTGTCGCGGCTGGTGGTCGCTGCTGTGGGATCCGAACTGGGAGGGGTACCTCCGGGGCTGGAGGTATTGCCAGGGGTGGAAAAAGTAGTAAGGATCATGCAGCCTTTTAAACTTGTCAGCCGTGAGGCTAAGACGGAAGATTCGGTGGTACGGGCCGGGCCTCTTTGCCTTGGCGGGGGGTTCTTTTCTGTGATGGCCGGGCCGTGCGCTGTGGAGAGCCGGGAGCAACTCAGGCAGGCTGCCTGGGCAGTACGGCAGGCGGGCGCAGTCGGATTGCGGGGTGGCGCTTTTAAGCCACGGACTTCTCCTTACGCCTTTCAGGGGCTGGAGAAGATTGGCCTGGAATATCTGGCGCAGGCCAGGGAAGAAACTGGTCTGGCTATCGTGACGGAAGTAATTAATGCCGCCGATGTGGAGCTGGTGGCGGGGGTGGCCGACGTGGTGCAGGTGGGGGCGCGGAACATGCAGAATTTTCCGCTGCTGCGGGAAGTAGGAAAGCTGCGCCGCCCGGTTCTGCTCAAACGCGGGCTTTCAGCCACGGTGGAAGAATGGCTGATGGCGGCAGAATATATCTTGTCCGAGGGCAATGACGATGTGATTCTTTGCGAGCGCGGTATCCGAACTTTCGAGACATACACCCGCAATACCCTGGACATCAGCGCCGTGGCGCTGGCCAAGCGCCTTTCCCACCTGCCTGTGGTGGTTGATCCGAGCCACGCCGCCGGCCAGTGGCGCCTGGTTCGCCCGCTGTCGCTGGCCGCCTTGGCGGCCGGAGCCGATGGCCTGCTGATTGAAGTCCATCCCGACCCGGCCAGAGCTCTTTGCGACGGACCTCAATCACTAACCCCCGCCCACTTTTCGGAACTGATGGATGAACTGGCCGCGCTGGCGCCGGTGCTGGGGAAAAAACTTTGTCGGGGAGAGAAAGCTAAATGAAAATGAGAGTAGCGTACCTAGGCCCGCAGGGCACTTTCTCAGAGGAGGCAGCGCTGCAGAGCGCGGCACTGCTCGGTGTGGACGCTGACCTTCTTCCCTGCCCGCTTATCGAGGATTGCGCGGAAGCCGTGGAGGATGGAGCTGCCGACTATGCTGTGGTGCCCCTGGAAAATTCACTGGAAGGATCCGTCAATGTGACGCTCGACATCCTTACTACCAGCGCCGAACTGCAAATAGCTGCAGAACTGGTGCTCGATATTGAGCACAACCTGCTGGCCACTGGCGGTGACACGGCCGCTATCCGACGGATTTATTCCCACCCCCAGGCGTTGGCCCAGTGCCGCCGGTATCTGCGGCGGCATTTCGCCGGTGTGGAAACTGTCCCCGTCTTTAGCACGGCGGAAGCGGCGGCGCTGGTATCCGGGAGCGGATCCGGCAGTGCCGCCATCGGCAGCCGCCGCGCCGCCGTGAGCTATAACTTGCAGATACTGAGCAGCGCTATTCAGGACAATGGCAATCGCACCCGCTTTGTCGTTCTTGCCAGGCAAGGAAAAACCTTCGGCCGTCCGGTCAAGACTTCGTTGCTTTTTGCTGTCAAGAACGCTGCCGGCAGTCTCTATCGGGTGTTACAGTCTTTTGCGGTCCATGGTGTCAACCTGACCCGCATTGAGTCACGGCCGGCCAAGCGTCAGCTTGGTGAGTACATCTTTTTTGTGGACCTCGACGGCACGCCTGATGATCAGGCCGTCAAGCTGGCTATCAGGGAGGCAGCTGATGAAGCGGTGCTACTGAAGTTGCTTGGCACTTATCCCGTTATCGGCCGGGAAGCAGGCGCATAGTTTCTGCCTCTTTGTTCCATACTAGGGACAAACGTGTCAGAGAGGTAAGTTATGCTTTTGCTCTGGATTTGCAGAAACTGCGGCGAACAACTGGCCAGAATGACGGTGCAGGCGGGGGATGCGAGGCTAGCGGCATTGACGTCGCAGGCGGGAGAAGATATAATACAGTATGACTCTGCTGGGAATGTGCTGGTGCGCCTTCTCTGCGAAGAATGCTTGGAGGCGCAGAGATTTGCGGCAGAAAGCGAGCTTGTTTTTTTGCGCGGACCGGAGCTTCACTAGGTTGTCTGCCGAAAATTGGTTCTGGTTCAGTCCGTTAAGGCCTTGCATGTGACAGGGCCTAATTTGTGTTCATAGCCTGCAAGAGAACAAGCCGGCTCAAAGTCTGGGGGAGGACAGAGTGCTGAAAAAAGTGGCCCTGGAGATGCAGGCGCTGCCCGGAATGGATAATTTTTTTGAGGCGTTGGCCAGGAAAACAAGATCCCAGCTGCTTTATGGTTTCGATGGCAGCGCCCGTGCGCTACTGATGGCTGCTATTCGCCTGCGGACAGAACGTCCGGTGCTGGTTGTGGCTGCTGATACTCTGCGGGCGGGAAAAATCTACGAAGATCTGTTGGCCGTCCTGGGCGAGGAAGAAGTTTTCTTTTTTCCTGGAAAAGAGATGCTGTCATACTGCAATATCCTGTCGGAGAGCGGTGATGTGCAGCAACAACGCGTCGCGGTCATGAAGCTTCTGGAGAGACAGGAAAAACCGGTTGTCGTTACTACTGTTGGCGGCGTTTTAAGCAAGATGCTGCCGCCAGACCGCTGGCGGGAGTTTAGCGTTACGCTACGGGCCGGGGATGAACAGGTGCGGGATAGCCTGCTAGCTACTTTGCTGGCTGCCGGCTACGAATACACCGCTATGGTGGAAGTGCCCGGCCAACTATCTGTCCGCGGCGGCATTGTGGACGTCTTTCCCGTGGGGGACGATCTCCCTTACCGGATAGAATTTTCGGGTGATACGGTGGACTCTGTCCGCGCTTTTGACCCGCGCACCCAACGTTCCTCTGAAAGAAGGCCCATACTGCAGCTGTCTCCGGCCAGGGAAGTAGTCGTCGGCTCTGCGGAGCGGGAACGGGCGGCTAGGTTACTATCCCGGGAACTGCAGGCTGCGGAAGGACGGGCCCGTCAAGGGAAGGAACAACCAGTGCCGGGGCGTCTGGGCGAAAGAGTAAGAGAGCACCTGGAAAAATTGCGTGAGGAAGGCTACTTCCCCGGGATTGACCAGTATCTGCCCTATTTTTACTCCGAGACAGCCTCATTTTTGACTTATTTCCCAGAGGAGGCGCTGCTTTTTATCGATGACCCGTTGCGTTGCGAACAAACAGCACAACGGTTGGCTGGGGAACTGCGCGAGGCGCAGAGCACTCTGCTGGTACAGGGCGAGTTACTGGCTGGGCAGGCAGATTTGACCTGGGATTACCGGCAGCTGCTGGCGGAGGCGAAACAGATGCTGGTATCTTTTTCTCAATTTGTCCAGAACCTACCCTCCCGCCCTTACCGGCAGAGCTTCTCTCTTGCTGCTCAGCCAGCGCCCCGCTTTCTTGGGCAATGGGAACTATTCGGCGGGGAGGTGTCTCACTGGCGCAGCATGGGGTACCGGACAGTAATTCTTACTTCTTCACGCGAGCGGAGCGCCAGTCTTGCCGAAGTGCTGACCGGCCGAGGAATTCCGGCCAGCCACGCTGCCAAAGACCCGGACTTTCAGCCGCGGACGGTCGTCATGCTGCCGGGCAGCCTAGACGGCGGCTTTGTGTTGCCTGCTATTAAACTTGCTGTCCTGACGGAACAGGACATTTTGCCGCAGCGGAAAAAACAGCGTCGCCTAAAAGGAAAAGAAGGGCTCCGTCTTGCGGACTACCAGGAGTTGGCGGTCGGCGATCATGTTGTCCATGAACAACACGGTATCGGCCAGTACCTGGGCCTTCGCACTTTGGATGTAGGGGGCACGCACCGCGACTACCTGTATATCCAGTATGCCGGTAACGATAAGTTGTACATTCCCGTAGAACAGATTGACGCCGTACGCAAATATATCGGTGTCGAAGGTAAAAGTCCGAAACTTTATGCTCTCGGAGGCGGAGAATGGAACCGGGTCAAGGCACGGATTCAGGCCTCCATCCAGGAATTGGCCAGGGAACTCCTAGCGCTCTACGCCTCCCGGGAAACGGTCCCCGGCTATGCTTTTTCGGCCGATCAGCCTTGGCAAAAAGATTTTGAGGCCGCTTTCCCCTATGAGGAAACGGTGGATCAGTTGCAGGCAACGGTGGAAGTCAAGGAAGACATGGAAAAAAGCCGGCCGATGGACCGACTGCTTTGCGGCGATGTTGGCTTTGGCAAGACGGAAGTTGCCTTGCGCGCCGCCTTTAAGGCGGTGATGGATGGCAAGCAGGTGGCGTTTCTTGTGCCCACCACTGTGCTGGCTCAGCAGCATTACCGCAATTTTCTGGAGCGGTTTGCCGGTTTCCCGGTCAACGTGGCGATTCTCAGCCGTTTCAGCAGCGCTGCGGAGCAAAAAGAAACTTTACGAAACCTGCGCGAAGGACGTGCGGACATTATTGTCGGTACACACCGCCTGCTTTCCCGTGATGTGCGTTTCCACGACCTCAGCCTGTTGATTATTGATGAAGAGCAGCGTTTTGGGGTGCTCCATAAGGAAAAAATCAAAATGCTGAGACAAAATGTGGATGTTCTGACGATGACGGCTACCCCTATACCGCGAACTTTGCATATGTCTCTGGTCGGGGTTCGGGATATGAGTGTCATTGAAACGCCGCCGGAGAATCGTTATCCCATTCAAACGTATGTACTGGAGTATGCGGATATGCTGGTTCGCGAAGCGTTGCTGCGGGAAATGGCCCGCGGTGGCCAGGCGTATTTTGTTCACAATCGGGTGGGGACAATTGGAAAATGGTCCACCTACCTGCAGCAACTGCTGCCGGAAGCGAGAATTGCTGTGGCGCACGGACAAATGCCAGAGGAGCAGTTAGAGACGGTGATGCTGGAATTTCTTAATGGTCAGTACGATATTTTGCTGACCACGACCATCGTGGAGGCAGGACTCGACATTCCAAACGTCAACACGATTATTATCAACGAAGCGGATAAATTTGGCCTTTCCCAACTATACCAGTTGCGCGGCCGGGTAGGTCGATCCAACCGCATTGCCTATTGCTATCTGACCTATCAAAAAGAGAAAGTCCTGACGGAAGCGTCCGAAAAGCGGCTGCAGGCTATCAGAGAATTTACCGAACTGGGTTCCGGGTTTAAAATTGCTCTTCGTGACCTGGAAATCCGCGGTGCTGGCAACATTCTGGGGCCGGAGCAGCATGGCTTTGTCATGGCCATTGGGTTTGATCTGTATGTCAAACTGCTGGAGGAAGCTGTCCGCACCTATCAGGGAAAGCAACAGGAAGCGTCTGTCCTGCCGCGTGTGGAAATAAGCGTGGACGCTTTTCTGCCGGCAGCTTATATCGCCGATGCGCGCCAGAAGATTGTTTTTTACCAGAAGATAGCGGCAGTGCGGGAGACGGAAGTGGTGCAGGAAATCAGGGAGGAACTGCACGACCGCTTCGGTCCTCTACCTGCTGCCGCCGAAAACCTGCTCCGGGTGGCCGATCTCCGGGTGCTGTCGGCGGAAATAGGTGTAGCAACCATCAGCGAAGAAAAGAAAGAGGTCGTTGTCCGCTTTTACCCGGCACGACATCCGGAAAGCGGCGCTTTGCTGGCCGCTGCTAGGAGATGGCAGGGAAAACTGACGGCTCAGTCAGGCAAGCAAATGGTCCTCACGTTACGGGCGGAGGGGCGCGCTGGTGGGGAGAAGGTCTCGTTACTTTTGGAACTTTTTAACGAACTGAAAGGGCTTGTCAAAAGAACGGCCGCTCACTTATAATGAGGGTGTACCCAAATTGAGTTTGAAAGGAAGGGCTCGGATGTTTAATAGGCGGCATCTCCTCCAGTGGGGTGCATTAGTTTTGTGCCTGGCGATAGCACTGGTGATAGCGTTGACAGTTGGTAACGGCGGCAACAAGGTTGTCGCTGAGGTAAACGGGGAAAAAGTCACGCGCACGCAGTTTGATCAGTACACTAGTATCATGCGTCTGTTTATGCCGCAACTGGACCAGATGCTTGGCGATAAAGAGAGTCGTGCGGCCATGGAACAACGAATCCTGGACAGCATGGTGAGCAGCATGCTAATCAAGCAAGCCGCTATTCAGCATGGGTTGCAGGTTTCTGCCGAAGAAGCAGATGCTTTTTACCAGCAGACCAAAGCCGAGTTAGTGGCTATGGTTGGTCCGGAAGAAGAATTAAGCAGGAGAATGTCGGAACTAAAGATTGATGAAAGCGAGTTGCGGGATATTGTTAGCATCAGTGTCTATGCGGATAAGCTTTATAATTTCTTCCTCGGGCAACTGACCGAAGAGCGCGTGCGTGCTTTTTGGGCTGAAAACCCTGATTTAGCCAAAGTCCCGGCTATGCTGGAGGCAAGTCATATTCTCTCTGAGTCTCTGGAGGCGGCGCTGTCTGTCCGGGAAAGATTGCTGGCCGGCGAGGACTTTGCGGCGCTGGCAGAAGAACTATCGACAGACCCGAGCGCGAAGGTGAACCGGGGTAGCTTGGGCCAAATCCCGGTTGACACCCAGGATTTTGATGCTGATTTTATGGCCGGCGCCAAGGCGCTTTCCGTGGGAGAGATCTCCCAGCCGGTGAAGTCACCGTTTGGCTGGCACCTCATTAAGGTGCACAGTCGCACAGATGCAACGGAAAAGAGCTTCGAGGAAGTCAGGGACGAGGTAACTAGGATGGTGGCAGAAACAGAATTTGAGGCTTATTTTAGCAATCTGCGTCAACAGGCCTCCATCACGTACAAATTGTAGCAAAACTTTGCTCTTCGTCTCAGGCTTATGAATAAAACATTTTCCCTTGATATATACTATGATCAGAGGCTAAGGCTGTAATTCGATGCAAAAAAAGGGGGGAAATGTGGCGTGAAGGCGACAGGGATTGTCCGTAGGATTGATGACTTGGGGCGTGTCGTAATCCCCAAAGAGATTCGCAGGACGCTGAAGATCCGCGAAGGCGACCCGCTTGAGATTTTTGTCGACCGAGACGGTGAGGTGATCCTGAAAAAATATTCACCGATCGGTGAGCTGGGCGAATTTGCCCAGGAATATGCCGACTCTCTCCATGAGGCGATGGGGCATGCGGCATTGATTGCCGACAGGGATACCATTATTGCGGCAGCCGGGGCTCCTAAGAAGGAATTTGTGAATCGGCCGCTCTCTCCTGCAGTGGAAAAAGTAATGGAATCACGCAAAAGCGTGCTCATAAGCAATACGGCGGAGCATAAGTTCTATAAGGAGGCAGATGAGGACGGCGCGCCTAAGTTTTTCAGTGAGGCTATCGCCCCCATCATTTCGGAGGGGGATCCGATAGGGGCCGTTATTCTGGCCAGCAGAGAGAAAGACGCCAAGATGAGCGACTTGGAGCTAAAGTTGGTGGAGACGGCGGCAGGGTTTCTGGCCAAACAAATGGAACAGTAAGCAGTAGGCAACAACTGAGGTTAGCAAAGCGGCGGCGGTGCTGCCGTTTTTTAATGGCGCAGGAAATTATAGGGCGATTTCCTAGGTGGATATTTCCGGGGACTGTGTTATAATGTTGGTAAATTGGCTAAAAACCGTTATACAGACCGGGGTGAGTATTTGACCAGGCAGTCTTTCATTAAGGGTGCGGCCATCCTGACGCTGGCCGGCTTTTCTTCGCGTCTTGTCGGCGCTTTTTTCCGGGTGGTGCTGGCGATGCTGATTGCGGATGAAGGTGTCGGCCTGTTCCAGATGGCTTACCCGGTTTATGGCGCGTTGTTGGCTCTTTCCACGGCGGGGATTCCGCTGGCTATTTCCAAACTTGTATCCGAAAACCTGGCCAAAGGCAACTACCATGCTGCCTACCGCATTTTCCGGGTGGCGCTCGCTTTATTGGCCCTGTCGGGGCTGGTCGTTTCCGTAGGCATGTACCTGGGAGCGCCTCTTTTCGCCAGCAGCATAGCGCGTGACCCTCGGGCCTATCTTCCGCTGGCCAGCATTGCTCCGGCCATTTTTTTCGTTACAGTCATGTCCGCCTATCGCGGTTTTTTCCAGGGGCAGCAACAAATGATACCGACAGCTATTTCACAAATAGTAGAGCAGTTGGCCCGTGTGACGGTGGCGCTGCTGCTGGTGGCGCTGCTGCTGCCACGCGGCCTAGAGCAGGCGGCGGCGGGAGCCAGTTTCGGCGCAGTGGCGGGGGCCTTCTTTGGTTTGTTGGTCCTAATGTTTATTTGGCAGCGCCGGCGCGGCGAATTTTTTAGACGACTCGAACAGCAGCAGCTTAAGCCGGAGGAAGGCTCTTATCTGACCGTTGTCCATAAGATTTTTGCTTTATCACTGCCGATTACCCTAGGCAGTATGGTGATGCCGATGATTTCGCTTGTGGACCTTTCCATTGTGCCGCAACGTCTCCATTACGCCGGCTTTGACACGGCCCGCGCCACGGCGCTTTATGGTCAGCTGACAGGTATGGCCACGCCGTTGGTTCATATACCCACGATTATTACAGTAGCGCTGGCCGTTTCTCTGGTTCCTGCTATTTCGGAGGCTATGGCGCTGCAGCGGCGGCGTCTCGTGCAGGAGCGGTCGTTTCTGGCCGTCAGGATGACGCTGCTTCTGGGACTTCCGGCCAGCGTAGGTCTGTACTTACTGGCTGAACCGCTAACAGTCTTGCTCTTTCGCAATGCCGAGGCCGGTGCGGTGCTGGCGGTAATGGCCGGCAGCGTTGTTTTTTTGACGCTTTACCAGACGACTGCCGGGATACTTCAAGGACTCGGGCGGACATCTGAGCCGGTTATCAGCCTGCTTTGTGGGGCGCTCGTTAAGACGGTCCTGACATGGATCTTAACGGCTGTACCGGCACTGCACATCCAGGGGGCGGCACTGGCTACGGTGGCTGGGTTCGCTGTGGCCGCCCTGCTCAGCCTGCGTAAAGTGCAACTCTTTATTGCGTTGCCGCTGCGACCGATAGACACCTTGTTTAAGCCTGGCTTGGCTGCGCTCGGGATGGGTGTGGCCATCCAGTCGCTGTTTGACCCTCTGGAAGCGGCCCTGAACGTTGCCGGTGTCTATCGCGCCAGTGCGCTGACTACCCTCATCTCTGTATTAGGCGGCGTTTTTGTTTACGGCAGCCTGCTTTTTCTCCTCGGTGCTGTACGTCGGGCTGACCTGGAAATGGTGCCGCGGATTGGTCCCGGGCTGGCGAGGTTGGCGGAAAAACTGCATTTACTGAGGAGATGACGATGGGCACTGTATATTTAGTCGGTCTTGGCCCCGGCGACCCGCAGGCGCTGACCATCAGAGCACTCGCGTTACTTAAGAGGGTAAAAAAAGTATACGTCCGCACGGCACGGCATCCGGCGCTGGCTATGCTTGACCGCTACCGCATTGCTTATCAGGCGCTGGACGTTATCTACCAAAAGTCCGCTACGTTTGAAGAAGCGTACCGCCAGATAGCCTGGTTCATTCTGAATGCGGCACGGCGGCACGGTGAGGTGGCCTATGCTGTGCCCGGCAGCGCGTGCCTGGCCGAAAGGACGGTGGAGATCATCCAGTCCTTGGCGTCCTCTGCCGGCGTCTGCTGCCGACGTTTGCCAGCTGTTTCTTTTGTGGAGGCAGTGACGGCTGAACTTAGTCTGCCCAGGGAAGAAGCTCTGGTCGTGCTTGACGCCTTGCAGCCGGACAAGCTTCTCGACCATCCCGATAAACATGTGCTCGTCATGCAGGCCTATAACAGGCCGGCCGCCTCCAGAATGAAGCTGCAGTTGCTGACGCTGTACCCGCCAGACCATCCGGTGACCGCTATCCGCGGCGCCGGCCTGCCGGCAGGAAAAAGAAAGGTGGTTAGGCCACTCTACAAAATTGACCGCCTAAAGTTTATTGATCACCTGACCACTTTTTACCTGCCGCCTCTCGTTAGCTGCGGGGTACAGGATCTGCTGCGTGTCATGCGTCACCTGCGTAGTGAAGAAGGCTGTCCTTGGGACCTTGAACAGGACCACCGAACCCTGAAGCCCTACTTGCTGGAAGAGACTTATGAGGTACTGGGTGCTATTGATGAAGGGGAGGACTCTGAGCTTTGTGAGGAGTTGGGAGATCTGCTTTTGCAGATCGTCTTTCACTGTCAGATTGCCGCTGAAAGGGAGGCGTTTTCTTTTTATGACAGCGTGGCCGGCATTACCGAAAAACTTATTCGCCGCCATCCCCACGTTTTCGGCCGGTCTGTTGCTCTGACAGCCAAAGAGGTGTCCAAAAGCTGGCAGCGGCTCAAACAGACAGAGAAAGCCGACCGGCAATCACTGTTTACACTGGAGAGAGGCTTACCGGCGCTGCTGAGAGCGCAGAAATTGCAACGGCAGGCTTCCTCTGTCGGGTTTGACTGGCCCGAGGTGAGTGGATCCTGGGAGAAGATGGTAGAGGAGTTAAAAGAACTGCAAGATGCATATCAGGCGCAGGACAGGGTAAAAATAGAGGAAGAGCTGGGGGATCTGCTCTTTGCGGTTGTCAATGTTTCCCGTTTCCTGAATGTTGATGCGGAGCAGGCCTTGGCAGGGAGTACGTCTAAATTCTATCAGCGGATCTGTTATGTGGAAAAAAAAGCTAAAAACGAAGGGGGCGAGATGGACGCCTTCTCACTGCCGCAACTTGATGAATGGTGGGAAGAAGCCAAAAGCTTCTTTCAGGGCAAAAAACCTTTGATTCCAGGAAGGAATTATGAAAGATTCAGCGAAAATACCCATAACAAACGCCAGTCTCAAACTTTGGTAACAGGAGGCAAGACGGTGAATAAATCTGAGTTAGTAAGTGTCGTCGCTGAAAAAGCGGGTATGACAAAAAAAGACACAGAGAAGGTTGTTAGCGCTGTTTTTGACGGAATCACGGAAGCTTTGTCTAAAGGAGACAAGGTGCAGATTATCGGCTTTGGCACTTTTGATGTCCGTGACCGCAAAGAGCGTGAAGGCCGCAATCCCGCCACCGGTGCGGCGATTAAAATTGCCGCGGTGAAAGCTCCGGTCTTTAAGGCAGGCAAGGCACTAAAGGATACCGTAAGATAGGTTTTTCTATTACATAGGCGGACTCAAGGATCAGGCCTTCTGGGCTTGGTCTTTTTTCCGTGAAAGCAGGGAGTAGCGGGAAAGGTGCGCGAATAAAACTTCTTCTTACTTCTCATACTATACAGGCGCAGCATGATGAAGGAGGAAAAGAAGTGGACAGAAAGCATCTCCCCCTACTTTTGATTGTTTTGACGGTATTCTTGGCGGTTGCCGGGTACATGAGGCTCCGTCCTGCCCCAGAGTTGGCCCCGTTGCGGCGGGCC